>JAUZOY010000231.1 GCA_030706235.1 Bacteroidota bacterium
AAAAAAGGAGCAAAATAGTTTCAGTAATAATCTGAAAGAATTTGTTAGAAATTTTGAAGACCACTCATCAGTAATTCTTGTTATAGATATATTAACCGGAGAAATAAAAGAAGTAAATAAAGAAGCTTCAAATTTCTATGGATGGAGCGTAGATGAGCTGATAAAAATGAATATATCTCATATCAGCAATAATAGTAATCAGGAGATTTTTTCAAATATTGAAGAGATAATTAATAATGGTTCAAATGTTTTCAGAACTTTTCATAAACTAGCAAATGGAAAAGTTAAGGAAGTTGATGAATATGCTTCAATAATAACCTTTGATAACCGGAAATATTTGTTTTCCATTGTTTATGATATATCCGAGAAAATCAGAATCAAAAATGAATTAAAAAGGACAGAGATATTATTTAAAACTATTGCAGATTTTACAAATTCATGGGAGATATTCAGGGACAAAGATGGAAAGCTGGTTTATTGCAGTCCGGAATTTGAAAGAATAACAGGACATAGTGTTGATGATTATATAAATGGAAAGATTACATTGAGAGATTTTGTTCATGTTGATGACCGGGATAAATTGATAGACCAGCTTAGTGAAATTTTAAGAACCAGAGAGGCGCTCAAAGATATACAATTCAGAATAAAAGATAAAGATAACAATATTTTATATCTAATAGCCAGAACACAACCGGTTTATATAGATGGCGAATTTAACGGGACAAGGATAAGCGTAAAAGATAATACTGAAATAAGAAATAAACTTGAAGCTCAATCAGAAATACTTAGGGAAATATCAAAAATTAAAGACAGATTTTTCTCGATAGTAGCACATGACCTTAAGAATCCTTTCACTGTTTTGCTGAGCTATGTCAATCTGATGATAGAACAAATTGATCGAAAAGATAAAGAAGATATAAAAGAGGACTTAAAAATTATAGAAAAATCGGCAAAAAAAACATATGCTTTACTTGAAAACCTTCTTTTATGGTCGAATGCGCAATCGAAGGGTTTTGGATTCAAACCGGAAAATATAAAACTTGAGACAATAATAAAAGATTCAGTATCATTACTTGAAGAAAATGCCAGAAAGAAGGAAATAAAAATTATGTTAGAAATTGATCATGGATTTGAAATCTATGCAGATAGAAATATGATTTATACAATACTCAGAAACCTAATATCTAATGCAATTAAATATACATATGAACGAGGCGAAATAAATATAAGTGCAAAGGATAGTAAAAATAAGCAGATAATAAGTATTTCAGATACAGGAATTGGAATTGAAAAAGAGAATGTAGAAAAGTTGTTCGATATTGGGGTAAAGTTTCAGAAAGAAGGTACAAATGATGAAATAGGAACTGGTTTAGGATTGAAAATATGCAAGGAGTTTGTGAAAAAACACAGAGGAGATATACTTGTTGAAAGTAGTCCGGGAGTTGGGAGCAGGTTCAAAGTGGTGCTGCCGAAATTATAGTTTTTAGTTTTAGTTTGTAGTTGGGTTCATAAGGTTTACAATAAATTTTTTAATAAAATATTATTAATTTTTATATCTTTAAATGTTGATATAGAGATTGTTTTATTATTGCTGGTACTTTGTGGTGAAAAATAATTGAGAATTTTTGGTACTATGTTAAACATAGTACCAAAAATAATTTATATCTTTGTATCGCATAATAAGAAAAGACATTTAAATAGGATCTGTAAATTGAAATTAAAAACTGAAAGATATGGAAAGAATATTTTAAATAAAAATAGATATGAATATAGAGAATAGTAAAGCACAATTAAGGAAGGGAGTACTCGAGTTTTGTATCTTGTCTGTACTATCAAAAGGAGACGGATATGCTTCGGAAATAATTGCAGATTTGAAAGATGCAAAACTTATAATTGTTGAAGGTACACTTTATCCATTGTTGACAAGATTGAAGAATGAAGGTTTATTAACCTATCGCTGGGAGGAATCAAAAACAGGTCCTCCAAGAAAGTACTATAAACTAACGGATGAAGGGGATGAAGCTCTTTTACAACTCAGAGAAGCCTGGGATGAACTCGTGGAATCTATTAATAAGTTGAAAGTTGAAAGTTAAAAGTCAAATGTTTAAAATATATAAAAATGAACACAAATATATCAGTAACAATAAGTGGAATAGTTTTTCATATAGATGAAAATGCATATGCTGTTTTGAAGGAATATCTTAATAAAATAGGAAGCTATTTCTCTGAATCTGAAGGAAGGTCTGAGATTATATATGATGTTGAATCAAGGATTGCAGAGATATTTCAAGGAAAAATAAACGACAAAAAACAGGTAATAGATATTGATGATGTTAATGATGTAATAAGAATAATGGGTAAACCTGAAGATTTCGGAGGTAATAAGGCTGAATCTGAAAGTAAGCTTGAAGATACAGAAAAACCGTTTTACCGCAGACGAAAGCTATACAGAGATATTGATAACAGATGGCTTGGTGGTGTTTGTGCCGGTTTTGAACATTATTTTAATATTAATGCTTTATGGTTCAGACTTGCTTTCTTATTGACTTTATTTGCAGGAGGTACAGGTATTCTGATTTATATTATCTTATGGATTATTATCCCTAAAGCTGTAACAACTGCTGAGAAACTTGAAATGAGAGGTGAACCCGTAAATATTCCTAATATTGAGAAAACTATAAAGGAAGAAGCTGAACATTTTAAGAAAAAGATGAAAGATTTCGGGAACGAGGCTAAAGGTTATTATAATGGCAGATATCATTTTAATAAAGAGAAATTCAAAGAAGAAACAAGAGAATTTAAGAGCCGAATGAAAGATTGGAAAAAAGAGACGAAAGATTATTACAAACATCATGATTATCAAAGGGGAAATCATGCTTTTCTCAGGGTTGTGGATGCATTGGTAATGATAATAAAATATGCATTTAAAGCTTTACTGATATTTATCGGGTTGATATTCCTGTTCATTGGTGTGGTATTGTTGTTTACATTTGGAAGCTCACTCTGGGGAGGTCATATGAGTTTTAAGATAAACATGTTTAATATAGAGGGATTTTCAGCTCATGAATTTGTAAGACTATTTATGGATGGTCCACTTGCCACATTGGGAATTATAGGCATGGCCTTGTTTATAGGTGTCCCTTTGATAATGCTGATATATAATGGTTTCAGACTCGTTTTTAACATTCGTACAAGATCCAGAATAATCAATATTTCAGGAGCCAGCCTGTGGGTTTTCTCCATTATACTTCTTGTATTTACATTATGGCAGTTGAGTAAGGAATTTGAAGTGAAAGGATATAGCCGGTTTACCAGTCAGGTCTTTCAACCTAAAAACGGAATTTTGTATCTGAGTACTTCCGGGATTGGTAAATGGACATATTATGATCATTCTGATTCGACTACCTCAATGAGAAATGTTAAATTCGGAGCATTGAATGATTCTTTGGTAAGTACGGGTACACCGGAAATAAAGATTGAAAGGAGTATGAATGATAGCTTTCAGCTTGAGGTAATCCGGTCAGCGTATGGGCAAAATTTGCAGGATGCAGGCAGAAGAGCAAGAGGTATTGTTTTTAATGTTGTTCAGAGAGATTCCGTTTTTAAAATTGATAATTATACAACATTCAGAAAAACAGATAAATGGAGGGCTCAGACTACTGAAGTAATCATAAGAATTCCGTTGAGAAAAGAGATTATTATGCCGCGGTCTATGTATAATATGATGATTGAAGATAACGAAAATGCCGGAAGTGTGTTTGCAGATAGAAATCCAACCATCAGACTTGAAATGACTGAGAATGGAATAGTCAGAAAGTAAAGAAGAAATTTAGTGTGAATTGCGGATCATTTTTTTAACTGTTCCCACTTTTTCTTGTATGATTTTACAAAGACTTTAAACCAATTTTCATCTGATATATATATTTTGATGTTCTGGTCGGGTAGTGTGCGTGGGTTTTGCAGATAATCAGTTGCCGCAATAGCATTTGCAATAAGTGTTTGCTGCTCTTTTGTGAGTTTATTATCAAATTTATATTGTCTTAATCGATCTAATGTGGAGATAGCATCCTGATATCGTTTGATTTTAATGAAATTTTTTACTGAAGTAAGAATGAAAGATTCATCTTTCTGATATAATATGAAATTAAGTATTGGATTATGGTTGAATCCATACTTTTTAAGATTGTTGTTTTTATAATATTTTTCCAGATCCAGATATTTATAAAATGCGGTATCATAGTCTTTTGAAGTAATCATGTTTTGAATCTCTGCCAGATTATTAAGATATGTTGCAGGCTTGATAATACTGTCCCTGTTTCTTCTCAGTTGAGAAAGATCCATAATACATGTAATATTCTGCAATGCAATATTAAGAGCTTCATCATAGGATGAAAGAGCATACTGATAATTATCTTCGAGTGCGTAGAAATTTCCTTTGCGGTATAATTCATCAACAGATTTTCTGACTTCTTTACATTGATTTGCAGTTGATGTTTGTTCTTTTGTGATCAGAACAGGTTGATTTTTCAAAGATGTATCGGGCGTTTTTGTTTCTTTGATGTTCATCGCTGATTTTATCTTTGAATTTAACTTCTTGTGTATCTGATAGCAGTTGTCTTCTTTAAGAGTATCGCATACATTTTTGATTTGTGTAAGAAAATAGTTAGCTGCACTAAACATTTTTTTTTGCAGATCATAGTTGATTTTTGCAATATAATTATTTACAACTAAATAGAGTATATCCTGGGGCTGACCATCGAACTTGACATATTTGTAATTGTCTTTCTGGTATTTCAAAGCAATTGATCCGTAATTAAATGCAAGTTCAGGGACATTTTTACTTATAGCTTTACGGGATATAAACAGGAATGAATTATATATCCCAAGCATAGAGTTTCTAATGCCTGCTTCTGCTTTGTTTTTATCGCAGTTTAGAATTTTGATGTTAAGGCACATATCCAATGCATCTTGATAGTCTTTCAATGACTCATGAAAATTCTCTTTTTGATATTGAATTTTT
>JAUZOY010000232.1 GCA_030706235.1 Bacteroidota bacterium
TGATATAAAAACTAAAAAATCCAGCGAAGTCAATATTGCTGAAAAAGGATGGGCGGAGCCTCAAGCCTGGATCGACGGAAATAATCTGCTGCTTAAGATATATTTACAGAATGAAAATTCAAGCAATGATCAAATGACTGTGATATCAGAAATTGACAATAAAGCACCGGAAATAAAAATAGTAAGCAAGGATATGCCTAAGGCAGATTCTTACACTTTTAATGTAAAGATAAAAAGTTCGCTTTCTCTGCTTCCAGAAGCAGCGGCAAAAAGTAAAACAGTAAATAAGGTAACGGCAAAAGTTGATATGCTTCTTGCAAATGCTAATATAATTGATGGAACGGGAAAAAAGACTATTAAAGGAAAAGAGATTCTCATAAGCAATGGTAAGATTAAAGCTATAGATGATCCGAAAAAATTTTCAGAGCTATCGAAAGTTAAAAAAATAGACCTTAAAGGAGCATACATACTTCCCGGTTTTATAAATGCACATGTACATCACTCATACAATTCAGTTAAATTGAAAAAATGGGCTCAAGAGGGTGTAACAACCGTTCGTGACATGGGTGCATACATCGGATGGGATATTTTTAAATTCAGGGATATGGCAGCCAAGAACCCAAGCCTGACAAGGATAATTGCAGCAGGTCCTATGATTACAGCTCCGGGAGGCTATCCTAATGGCAGTTATTCTCTCGAAGTAAATTCAGTTAAGGATGCCCAGACTAAAACCAACCATATATTGGACAGAGGAGCTGATGTAATTAAAATTGCACTTGAATCAGGTACAATTTTTGGGACTGATTATCCTGTAATGAAGCCGGATGTCACAAAGGCAATAGTAAATGCGGCACATAAAAGAAAAGTAAAAGTGACTGCACACCCAGACCTTATTAATAGCAAATATCTTGAGCAGGCCCTTGATGCGGGTGTAGACGATATTGCACACATGCCTGCCGGCTTGCTTACTGACGAAACCATAGCAAAAATGATTTCCAAAGGAACATATTTGGAGCCGACTTTAGAGGTGTACGGTGACACAAAATATGGCGTGATAAACAACCTGTCGGAATATGTTTCAAAAGGGGGAAAAGTTGCATTGGGAACTGATTACGACGGGTCAACCGTGGGCTTGAAGATGCAGCTTGGTATGCCTATCGATGAAATTGGCTGGATGTCGGATGCAGGTATGACACCAATGCAGATTATCGTCTCGGCAACTAAAAATGCAGCTTGTGTCTGCGGAAGGGCAAAGGATCTTGGCACAGTTGAAAAAGGCAAGATCGCAGATTTGTTGATATTAAAATCCGATCCGCTTAAAGACATCAAAAATCTGAAGAATGTTAAGATGGTAATCAAGGATGGAGTTATAATCAGACAGTAAAAGAAAATAATTAAGGGCCTGAATAAATCACATGGTGCTAATATTCAGGCTCTTTTTTAGATTAAAAGGATGTAAAGAAATAGTAAAGCTAGAATGAGCATTTTATGTCTTATGTATACCTATTAGTATATTTGCATAGCAAATTGGCCTATATGAAGGTTTACATTTTTAAATGCATTATGGTAAAATTTACACGGCAGTAGCCAAAAATAATTTTACAGGAGTGAAACAATGAAAAAGAGAGCTTTATTATTGATGATTTCCATAATGCTGATGTTCTCCTTTGCAACAGGAGTGTTTGCTGCTACAAAAATCACAGCAATCAAGGCATTTTTAAACTCAGGGATCTCAATACAGGTCAATGGAAAGAAATTTCAACCATCAGGATTATCTCCAATCGTGTACAATGGTAAAACGTATGTACCAATACTGAATTATACTCAGGCATTGGGTTCAAAGATCTCATTCAAAAACACCGGTGACGGCATCTACACTATTACAACAGCTTCAGATAATAATGAAGGCAAGCCTACTAATGATGCTGTGACAACACCTACAACACCAGCGAAGCCTACTGCACCTGCAGCTCCATCCAGTTCGGCACAGACTACAAAAGCTACAGGATCACTTACATCGCCTGTTCCTTTGGGTGAAAAGTTTACTTTTACTGCCAAATATACATATAAAGATAATTCACACAGCGGAACATACTCATGTACCATAAAAAGCGCTAAAGCTATAACAAGAGATCAGATTGCAGCCTTAGGCTTTAAAAAACCTGAAGAGAATGCAAAAATGGACTATGTTCTGGTTGACTTGGTTTGGGAAGCAAAAAACTGCAAGGTAATTTCTGCTGCTAAGGATTCTCCATATCTATATTTATCCTCCTTCGAGCCTAACATCTGGGGTTCTGAAACGTCATCAGGCTTGTCAATAATTGGTGGGACAGACTATGGCTTTGACGGAAGCATAAGCAGAAATATAGATAATGTCACAAACTATAAGAAATTGTACGCTGGTCAGTCCGGTTCATTTACGGCAGAAGGAAAAGTTATACTGCCAATATATAAGAACGAGGTTAATTATCTTGTAATAAAAGATGAAGGACAACAGGATTATGACAAATCCAAGATACACTTCAAAATAAAATAATCTCTGCTTTCTTAAGATTAAATGAAGGAAAATCAGAGGATGGTATTGTAATAAGACAATAAGAGGAAATGATTAGACTTGGGTAAATCGCATGATGCGTATATCCAGGTTTTTTTTTGATTAAATGGATGAATGGAAATGGTAAAGCTAGAATGAGCATTTTATGCCTTATGTATACTAATTGGCAATTCGCAATATGGATTGGTTCATTTAGAGGTTTACATATTTTAATATATTGTGGTAAGATTTACATGAAAATTAACCCAAAATACAATACAGGAGTGATATAATGAAAAAGAGAGTGTTATTATTTATAGTTTCCATAATGCTGATGTTCTCCTTTGCAACGGGAGTGTTTGCTGCAACTAAGATCACAGCAATTAAGGCATTTTTAAACTCAGGAGTCTCAATTCAGATTAATGGAAAGAAATTTCAACCATCAGGACTATCTCCAATTGTGTACAATGGTAAAACCTATGTACCGATAATCAATTATACTCAGGCATTGGGCTCAAAGATCTCATTCAATAATTCTGGCGACGGCACCTACACTATTACTACAGCTTCAAATAGTGATGAAGGTAAACCGACAAATGATGCTGTTACAACACCTTCAGCGCCAGCAAAGACTACCGCGCCTGCAGCTCCATCCACTTCAGCAAAAGCGACAAAGGCTACCGGATCACTTACATCACCTATTCCATTGGGTGAAAAATTTACTTTTACATCTACATTTAAAGATAGCTATCAACCTCAATCATACAGCGGAACATACTCATGTACGGTAAAAACCGCTAAACCGATTACTAGAGACCAGATTGCAGCTTTGGGCTTTTCTAAGCCTAAAGAGGATGCAAAAACCGATTATGTGCTTGTTGACTTAGTATGGGAAGCTAAAAACTGTAAGCTTATTTCTGTAGAAAAATCATATGACCTCCAGACTAAAGCCTTAAACACTTTTGGGCCTTCCATTTGGGGTACGGAAACACCATCAGACAATTATATAGTCGGTGGTACAGACTATGGCTTTGACGGAAGTCTAAGCACAAATATAGATAAAGTCACTAACTATAAGGAGTTGAGCGTTGGACAGACTGGTTCATTCACTGCAGAAGGAAAAGTTATATTGTCTGTATATAAGAACGAGGTGAATTACCTTGTAATAAAAGATGAAGGGCAGAAGGACTACGATAAATCCTTAATACACTTTAAACTAAAATAATAAAAAGAAAAAAGCTTGTGCAAAGAAAACGGAAACTATATAATAAATGCATAAATAAGTGTTTTTATTATTCAGCAATCAGGAGGGAGAAGAAACATGTCAAATAATGATATATCAAGAATCTCCGGCAATTTGACTTCTAAAGATAAATTAGGAACTTCCAAAGAGATTGAAAATAAAAGAATTAATCATAAAGCATCAGAAGCTTCTCAAAAGCTATCAACTCCTCCGGCTGATATCAAAATCTCTGAAGAGGGGATGAAAAGACTTGAGGCTTCAAAAAAAGTGCATGTTGACAATGACATCGATCTGAATGAGGTCATGAAAAAAATAAGTGGAAGTACTCAAGACCTATTAAAATCTCATACAGGCATGTCTCCGTCAAGGGTTGCCGAATTGCTGAAAGATTAAAATTTAAAGTGAAATGGGAGGCCGTAAGGTCTCCTTTTTGTATGGTAAAAAATAAACAAAAATGGTTGTTATTTGTACAATATGTGATATAATAACAAAAGATTTTTCAATAAAAGAAGTCAAATGTTTCTTTTAATAGGAGTGAAATATGGAAAACCTTTTGTATTGGATATGGTTAAGTATCATACCTGATGTCGGAAATAAAAAGATGGTTCAGCTGATAAAAGACTTTGGATCTCCGGTAAACATATGGATGGCTTCTCAAAATGATTTGAAATCCCACCAATTACTTAATGAGACAATAATTCATGATATTCTGGATAAAAATAAAAAACTTGAGGCAGAATCACAGCTAAAAAATTTATATAAAAATAATATAAAAGCGGTAACAATAAATGAAGAAAAATATCCTTCATACTTAAAAAACATTTTCGATCCGCCTGCCATTTTGTATTATAAGGGTGATTTAAAAAGGGAAAACAAAACAATAGCTGTTGTAGGGTCCAGGAGGGCAAGTGATTACGGGTTAAAAATGGCAGAAAGTATATCTTATGAACTTGGTGCGCTCGGAATAACTATTGTAAGCGGTATGGCAAGAGGAGTAGATTCATATGCTCATTATGGTGCAATTAAGGCGAATGGAAGAACAATAGCAGTGTTAGGCTGCGGTTTGGACACTGTATATCCACCGGAGAATAAAGATCTAATGGAAAAGATTGCAGGTTCAGGGACAGTGATTTCAGAATATTTACCGGGCATGCCTCCCATTCCAAAGAATTTTCCTGCAAGAAACAGGATTATAAGTGGTTTGTCACTTGGAGTAGTTATAGTGGAAGCA
>JAUZOY010000233.1 GCA_030706235.1 Bacteroidota bacterium
AATTTCGTTCCGCTTCCTGCTTCAGGGAACATTCCTTTCTGAGTTTGTTTTTGGGGAGTACCGGCAAGCTTCCATGTCAAAGGATTCTTTATATCCATATAAGATCGGCTTCCTTCAAAGTCATCAATGTATATTGTACCGGTTTTTCCTATTGCACTTGGATGTCCCGGAATCAAATCAGCAAATTCTCCGCTGAATTTTGCTTTTGACATTTCTTTTGTATTATAAAACGGAAGCTTATCCAAAATCTTTGTAATTATTGGGGCTTCAGTCTGATAAGTCCCATCAAGACCCCATATAGTATTTGATATAGGATCATCTCCAATATTGACTTTTTGAGTAAGTGGTCTTTCATTTAAATGAAGAATCGTTCCACCTAATGTAAAATCTTTAGACACTTTGTGGTCTACTCTTAATCCCATAAGTGTTTTAGTTTGTATATTAAACAAAGTATTACTTTCAAGTGATATTTGTATTGGTGTTCCTGAATTAAGATATCCTTCATTAATAATTTTAACTCTACCTATAGTATAATCAACAGTATAATCTTTATTTTCAACAAGGAGAACTCCACCGGCAGTTACCTTAACAGAACCCTGGGGAACATTTATTGCATTTAAAGATATATCTGATCCTGCTGAGGATTTATATGAACCTACTAAGCTGAATCTGTTAAAATCAGGGAATTGTTGCGCTCCGGTTTTAGTCATTGTATACAATGAATCATATGCGTATTCATCAGCAATAGTTTTATTTCCGATCTTATTCCTTAAATGCTTACCAAATGGCTCTATTACAGGAAAGTATATTCTACCATTTGATGCCTGTATTGTTCCTCCGTTTGTAACAGCGTTATCAATAAAATCAAATACTCCATCAGGATATGGATCTCCGAATGTATTTAAACGGTCGAGATTCATAACACTCAATAAAGACTGCCCTTTAATATTCCCTACCGATAAATACCCAACAGGTACACCATTTGCTTTGTTTGAATATAAAACATATAACCTGAAATCTTTGGGATTGATCTGATAAGAACCTAAAGCATAAACATTCTTCATCATAAGGTTCCATATTGGCAAACGTACATTTAAAGAACTGTTCTTTATCAACTTTAATATTAATGTATTGGGGTCTGCATTTTGATTTGAAAATTCACCAACCTGATATAAAGTTGTATCTCCAATAACCGTATATTGGAAAGATACAGCCAATGCCTGATTTGAGTTTAATGCAGTATTTAATGAAATAAATCCTAATTTCGGATTATATGAATACTCAGTTGAATTCAACAATCTTGCTTTCTCTATCTTAATATAATCAGTACCTATATTTTCACCTAAAGGTGACATAGCTGATTCAACTGTTGATAAATCTCTTATTGATTTATTTTTATATATAGTTTTATATAATAAATTAGATGTGTTCTTTGGATATAAATTTGAAGGGGAACCAAGATTTTTATTGTATGGCTTTGGTTCACCAAGATCCATGCAAGCCACAAGATTTCTGTTTGAACCATTAACGTTTGAAGTATTTGTAACCCAAACTTCTATTTTTGTAATGTTTATTTTTGAAGAAATCAATGGTAACCGTGAGAGAGACTGATCATAGTTATCTCTGAAATATTGAGCAATAAAGAAATGTTTGTTTTCTTCATACTGATCAGCTTTTATATTAAATTTATTGGTTTGAGCTCCTCCGGCAACATTAATTACCTGGGATTGGCTTTTCTGTTGTGAAAAAACTCCTGTGTATGTGGTTTTTCCAAATTGTAATTGTGTTTTAATACCAAACAATGCCTGACTACCAGTTATCAATGAACCTGATAATGGAAGAGAAACATCTCCTGCTTCAATTTTCTTTATGATTTCATCTTCTTTACCCTCATAAGCAAGCTTCATCTTGTTTTCGAAATCAAAACTTGCTTCCGTATTATAATTCGTTTTGAATTCAATTTTATCGCCAATCTTTGCAGTAACTGACATTTGTATCTTTTCATTGAAATCAAAAGTAGTCATTCTTCTCTGGTTGATACTAAGATTTGGGTCTTGTCTGTAGTTGGAATTTACTGCAAAAATAAGTTCTGCTGATCCCTGAGGACGGATATCTATAACACTACTGCCGAATATTCTGTCGAAAACCTCCCCTCCGATATGGATCTTTGGAATTAGTCCTGAAGTACTACCCTGCTTTTCGACATCCTGTGCTTCAGCCTTCTGTGTCCAGTACTTTCGCATACTTTTGTCCATGTCGTATTTTTTATATTCATCAAACGACATGTATTGAGGATCCCTGTAATCAATATCACCTACCTTTTGCTTTACCTTATACTCGCCTGTTGACGGGTCATAATCAACTTCTGATTTTACATTGGAAGGAGTCTTAAGATACATTCCTCCATTGTTTTTGTCATTATCTTCGAAAGGGAATTTAAGATCTTTGTTCTTTACATATTTTTTCTGATCTTCCTTACCTGTATCCGGAGGAGAAGTATTATTCCAGGATTTAAATGTAGCTTTTGTTGCACCAACACTCCAAGCCAGTGTTAGTACCAAAAATAAAATTAATATTATGAATAAAATATGTCTTTTGCCGGGAATCTGCAATTTAATTCACTTATACAATTTGTTAAATAATAGATTTTTTTAACGCTATATTTTCTTAAATAGTATTTAAAGATTCTTTAATGCCATTTTTATTAAATCTTCAACTGTTGATATTGAAGGGCCTTTACGAATAATATTATCTAAAGTTTTTTCAACTGATACTTTGGAAAATCCAAGTGAAGTAAGTGCAGATAAGGCTTCTGTTCTAATTGTACTTCCAATATTTGGTGCAGCTTCTCTTAATGTAATATCTTTCCCTAATTTATCTTTAAGATCAACTATCAAACGTTGAGCTGTTTTTGATCCTATTCCTTTTATCCCCTGCAATAATTTCACATTCTCTGATACTATTGCCTGTGCTACTTCTTCAGTTGTAAGTGAAGAAAGTATAAGCAATGCTGTATTATTTCCCACTCCTGATACAGATATTAGATTAAGAAATAATCTTCTTTCTGATTCTTCAGCAAAACCATATAATGTATGAGAATCTTCTTTTATTGACAAATAAGTCAGAAGTTTACAGCTAGTATAACTATTAATTTTTGTATATGTATTTAACGATATATTAACTTTATAGCCTATTCCGTTATTATCGATTATAACATATGTAGGTGTCTTCTCTGCTAATAATCCTTCTATATATGCAATCATCTGGTTAATAATATTTTTTTGCAAATATAGTTTTTTTTAAAATATACACAGTCGGTCTATTTTATGTCTCTACATTTTTTCTATTTTTGCAAAATATAAATTCATTTTTATTTTATGAAAAAAATCATACTTATATCACTTATTTTTATTTCTCTGATATACAGCAATAAATTATTTTCAAATCCTGCTGACACTGTTAATATTTATCATTATGAAATTTTTCTTGATTTGCACGATATCACAGTTCCTTCAATAAAAGGTAATTGTATAATTAGTTTAAATCCTCAAATCGATAATCTTAAAAGTATAAAACTTGACCTTTTATCTCTAAATGTAGATTCTTTAAAAATAAACAATTTAAGATCGGATTCATATTCCTACAACAGAAAAAATATAGACATTAATTTCGATAAGGGTTTTAATAGAACTGATTCCGTTTCAATAAACATTTATTATCATGGCTCACCTGTTATAGATATTTCAAATTTCGGAGGTTTTTATTTTACAGATAACTATGCATTTAATCTTGGAGTTGGGCTGAAAGCAAATCCACCGGGTTTTGGAAGAGCATGGTTCCCTTGTATTGATGATTTCAGGATAAAGTCCACATATGACTTTCATATTAAAACTTCGACTAAAAATAAAGCAATATGCAATGGATTACTTGTATCCATTGATAATAATTATGTTGACAATACAAATACTTATCATTGGAAAATTAATAGGCTTATAACATCATATCTTGCTTCTGTAGCAGTTGGAAACTATACTTCTATTAACGATACTTTAAATGGAAAACTAAATAAAATCCCTGTAAATATTTTTGTAAAGCCTTCTGACTCAGCGAATGCAGTAAAATCTTTTGTTAATCTTAAGTCAGCACTAAATATTTTTGAAAATCTGTTCGGTCCATATAAATGGGAAAGAATTGGTTATGTAGGAGTTCCTTTTACAGATGGGGCAATGGAACATGCATCAAATATTGCAATTCCGGAATCACTGATAAACGGGACTATAAACAATGAACATGTTTTTTATCATGAGCTTTCACATCATTGGTTCGGAGATCTTGTTACATGTGCCATGCCTGAAGACATGTGGCTCAATGAAGGATGGGCAACTTATTGCGAATCACTTTTTTCCGAATACTTATATGGAAATAAAGCATTTAAAGATTACCAAAGAGGCATACATCATATTTCTATTCAACTTTCCGGTATTATCGATAGTTCTGTTTTCCCTGTATTTAATCCTCCGCAAAATTATACTTATGGAGTAACTACTTATTATAAAGGCAATGATGTTGTACATAGCCTGCGAAATTATATAGGTGATTCTTTATTTTTCAGCACTATAAGATCATATATGAAAGACTATTCATATAAAAATATATCTACAGATCAGTTTCGCAAATATTTTGAAAATAAAACTAATATCAATCTTAAAGACTTTTTTGACAATTGGTTATATACAGCAGGATTTCCGCATTTTTCAACAGACTCTTTTACTGTTAATCCCAATGGAAAAAAATATGATATAACTGTATTTTTCCGTCAAAAATTGAGTAGAAGAAACTTTTTCAGTAATTCCAACAAAATTGAAGTATCATTTATGGATAAATCATGGAATATTTATAAAGATACAGCTACTATCTCAGGAGAATATTCTTCAAAAAAAT
>JAUZOY010000234.1 GCA_030706235.1 Bacteroidota bacterium
CGGAAACCAAAAAAGCTTTTATTATACCAACTTTAGTAGTTTTATATTTTTTGAAATAGTATACAAATGTAATTGCAGGAATTGCCAGTAAATTCAATAAATGGACGCCTATAGACAGCCCCATCAAAAAAGCACAGAGAACAATCCATTTATTTGCATATTTATCTGTATCAACTGCATAATCCCATTTTAATATAAGCCAGAATACTATTGCAGTATAAAAAGAAGATGTTGCATATACTTCACCTTCAACAGCAGAAAACCAAAAAGAATCAGTAAATGTATATGCAAGGCCGCCAACCAATCCGGCACCCATAATTGCCAGGATCTTTCCCAATGGCACTTCCTCTGTTCTTGTTTTTATTAATATTTTTCTTGCAAGGGCTGTAATACTCCAGAAAAGAAATAATATTGTAAATCCACTCATAAGTGCAGACATAATATTTACCAATATAGAAACCATTTTCAGATCATTTCCTGCAAACAAAGTAAATAGTCTGCCTGTAAGTTGGAAAGTAGGTGCTCCAGGAGGATGTCCGACCATTAGTTTATATGTGGTAGCTATATATTCTCCACAATCCCAGAAACTGGCAGTGGGCTCAATAGTCATACAAAAGACGGCACATGCTATTGCACACGTAATCCATCCAAACAAATTGTTATAAAAATTGTATTTCTTCATTACAAGCTTATGTATTAGAAATTAATTAATTTTGCAAACCTACATGAAATTTTTGAATTATTTACAAAACAGTTAATTAAAAATTTATTAGAAGTTATTTTAATATCTGAATATCAAATATTAAAAAGATAAAATTAAATTAAGATACTTAAATAATTAAAATGATTTTAAGAACCAAAAACCTGATTAAGAAATATAAACAAAGAATAGTTGTTAAAGATGTTTCTCTTTATGTCAAACAAGGTGAAATTGTCGGATTACTGGGACCAAACGGTGCAGGAAAAACAACTTCATTCTATATGATAGTTGGACTAATAAAACCTAATGCAGGTAAAATATTTCTTGATGATGTAGATATAACAACTGAACCAATGTATCGAAGAGCTAAAAGAGGCATAGGTTATCTTGCCCAGGAAGCTTCAGTATTCCGTCATCTAAGCATAGAAGATAATATTAAAGCTGTACTTGAAATGACCAATCTTTCGAAATTGGAACAAAAAGAGAAATTAGAACTTCTTCTCGATGAGTTTGGACTTCAAAGCATTCGTCGTGGGTTAGGGATCACACTCTCAGGGGGCGAGCGAAGAAGGACAGAAATTGCCAGAGCTTTAGCAACAAATCCCAAATTCATTCTTCTTGACGAACCTTTTGCCGGAGTTGATCCAATTGCAGTAGAAGATATTCAAATGATTGTTTCTAAGCTTAAAGATAAAAATATTGGTATTTTAATAACAGATCATAATGTACATGAAACTCTTTCAATAACAGACAGAGCTTACCTTCTCTTTGAGGGTTCAATACTTAAAGCAGGTTCTGCAGAGGAACTTTCAAATGATGAAACAGTTCGTAGAGTATATCTTGGAAAAAATTTCGAACTCAGAGGAAAAGTTTACTCTGAAGAAGAAGAGTAACATTACATTATAAAATTCACTTAACCATCAAAATAAATCTAAATTAAAAATTAAAGAATAAAGTTTAATACTCTGTCCAAAAACTCTTCAGGTTGATCAGCATGAACCCAATGACCTGCATTTTTAATAATCTGAATTTCAGCATTAGAAAAATATTCTTTAATTAATGCATAATCTTCATTCAAAATAAATTTTGATTTTTCACCCTTTATAAACAATGTGGGCTTTTCAAAAAGATTACCTTTTTCTACAGCTTTTCCCATATTTATCATGTTCCTAATTATTCCTTCAGCATAAAATTTCCATTCAAACTCTCCTCTATTATTTCTTTGGATATTTTTTGTCAGAAATTGTGCTATTCGAATATCATCTACCTGACTTAAAATGTATGCTTCCAGGTCTGTTCTTTTATTGAATTCATTAAGTTTTGTATCTCTGATTGCCTCAATCATCTTTCTAAGATAATCATAGATAAAATATTCTTTAGGTGCGATATCAACAACTACAAGCTTTGCGATAATTTCAGGATGTTCAAGGGCAAGACACATTGCAACCTTTCCACCCATAGAATGTCCAATAACTATGCAATCTTTAAGTCCATTATTCAGACATAAATTCATGACTAAATTCATGACTACGAGATGACTGTCCGTGATTGCGCATATCAGGAATATATACTTCAAAATTTTCAGATAGTTTTTTACCAATTGTTGACCAATTATCCGACAAACCAAATAATCCATGAAGAATTATTAATGGTTTGCCTTTACCAAATTTTCGAAAATATATATCCATTATAAAATAAGAGTAGCTATCAATTATTTAAGTTCTCTTTTATACATTTGAATTGTATTTTCCAAACCCAAATAAAGAGCATCGCATATAAGTGCATGACCAATAGAGACTTCAAGCAAGCCGTTTATATTCTGTTTGAAGTATTTTAAATTTTCAAGATTCAAATCATGACCGGCATTAATACCTAATCCAAGTTTAGAAGCATGATCAGCAGCCTCTGCAAATAAATTTATAGCATCATCTCTGTTTTTAGAATAATTTTTTGCATAAGGTTCAGTATAAAGCTCTATTCTATCAGTACCTATTTCAAAAGCGTGATCAATAAGAATTTTGTCAGGGTCAATAAATATCGAAGTTCTGATTCCACATTCTTTAAAAGCAGAAATCACATCTTTAAGAAAATCTTTATATTTTATTGTATTCCAACCCGCATTTGATGTAATAGCATCATGAGCATCAGGGACCAATGTAACCTGATGAGGTTTTACACTTAACACCAAATCAATAAAACTGCTAATAGGATTTCCTTCGATATTAAATTCAGTTGTAATAAGCGGTCTTAAATTTAAAACATCCTTATACGTAATATGCCTTTCATCAGGACGAGGATGAACAGTAATACCATCAGCACCAAATCTTTCACAATTCATTGCAGCTGTAAGAACATCAGGCATATTTCCACCTCTTGCATTCCTTATAGTAGCAATTTTATTAATATTAACACTTAACTTAACCATGTTTTATTACTAAATAAATATTTAACATTCAAACTAAGATTCGAAACACTCGTTGTTAATAAATATAACGTGTGCAAAGATAGGTATTTATTTACACCATGATTTTAAATGCTCTTTCTAAATTTATCATAATGAAAATTTTTAGTTAAATCAAATTAATTTTCAAATTAATATATTTTCTTAATCAGATTAATACTTTTATCTTCATTTATTTATTCTCAATTGTTTTATTAAAAAGACATAATAAACCAAAAATATGTAGGTTTGCAAAAAGGACAGCAGAATGATTGATTTCAATTATAAAATGAGATTACACACAGTATTACTATTAATTACATTTTTATTAAGCATTGTTGTAAAGGCAAATTATCAGGATTATTACCATGGAAATTTCAATAAAAAAGATAGCCTATGGGTTGATTCAGTTTTTAATACAATGAATGATTTAGAGAAAATCGGTCAACTATTTACAGTCAGAATCAATTCAAATGCAAATAAATCTGAGATAGAAGAAATTACAAGATTAATTAAAACATATAACATTGGAGGTCTGGTTTTTTTTAAGGGTACACCATATAAGGAAGCCAGGCTAACAAATTATTTTCAGTCGATAACCAAAGTACCATTATTAATCTCAATTGACGGAGAATGGGGATTAGGAATGAGACTGGATAGTACAATAAGTTTTCCTAAACAAATGACATTAGGTGCAATTGAAAACGATAGTTTAATATATGACATTGGGAAAGAAGTTGCCAGAGAATTCAGAAGATTAGGAATTCATCAGAATTTTGCTCCAGTTTTAGACATAAATAATAACCCTTTAAATCCCGTTATTAATATTCGTTCATTCGGAGAATCAAAATATAAAGTTGCACAAAAAGGAATTGCATTCATGAAAGGAATGGAAGATAATGGATTACAGACAATAGCGAAACATTTTCCCGGACATGGCAATACTATTTGCGATTCTCATAAAGAACTACCATTAATAAATGTTTCCTGTACTGAACTGGATACTATGGAACTTTACCCGTTTAAGGAAATAATTAAAAATAACATAAAAGGAATAATGGTTGGACATTTATCCGTCCCGGCTCTGGATAGTACAAAGGAATTAGCATCAACACTTTCATATAAGATAGTAACTGAGACACTAAAGAATAAATTAGGATTTAAAGGTTTGATTTATACAGATGCATTGGATATGGGAGCAATAACTAAATTTTTCAGAAAAGGAGAAGCCGAAGTTAAAGCACTGAAGGCAGGTAATGATATACTTCTCCTTTCCGAAAATGTTCCGCAGGCAGTAAATGCAATTACTTATGCCATAGATTCATGCAGTCTCGATCCGGATTTAATCAGCCAAAAGTGCAAAAAAATTCTATTTACCAAAAAGCTTGTAGGTATTGATCATATATGTCCGGTTGATATGAATAATTTAGAAAAAGATTTAAATAGCAAAGAAGCTGAATTACTTAATATAAAATCTTATGAAAATGCACTGACTCTATTGCAAAACAAAAATAACATAATCCCATTAAAAAGACTTGATACTCTAAAAATTGCGGCTATTTCTATAGGAGATATTAATCCTGATATATTTCAAAAAAGTCTATATTAAATCAGCGGTTGCTTACTTTTTACAAAAGATAAGGTATACGAAAGATAAAATGCATAAGTGTATATATAATAAATTGTTATAAACCAGCTTATTCCAAATTCGTTTTTTTATCTATCTTATCCACTTGCAACGCACTTATACCTTTTTGAATA
>JAUZOY010000235.1 GCA_030706235.1 Bacteroidota bacterium
AATTTTTTATTTTCGGTTTTCAATCTCTGATCTTAATTAAAATTTTTTGTTTGTGCAAAATTACTTGAAATTTACTATTTTCTTAAGAATTAATTTATAATTGGATTTTTTAAATCCTGAAATAACTTTACTCTTTTTATTCATTTTTTTATTTATAATTGTGTAAACCTATTCCCAGGACGAATCAGTAGGATAAGGGTAGGATATGTAAAGGATAAATAAAGGATATATGTAGGATACATTCAATTAATTACAAATTAGGAGGAATTGTAAATTCAGAAATTTAAGTATAGTTGTTTTCCAAAATTCGGAGAAATATAAAAATTAAATTATACCTTTGTCGGTTAAAAATAATTGTAAAAGATGAAAGTTGAACTGTTTATTCCTTGCTTTGTAGACCAGTTATATCCTGAGGTAGGTGTAGCTATGGCTAAAGTTCTCAAAAAATATGTTGAAGTTGGCTATAACCCCGACCAGACTTGTTGTGGTCAGTTGGCTTTCAACAGTGGGTATTGGGATCATGCCAAGTCAGTAGGAGAAAAGTTTATCAGAACATTTGCCAATGATTTAGGCGATAAACTTATTGTTGTCCCTTCAGCTTCATGCGCCAGTATGGTAAAAAAATATTATCATGAATTGTTTTATAATACTGCTCTGCACAATGAATATCAGCTTATCCAGAAAAGGATGTTCGAATTTACCGACTTTTTGGTAAATGTGCTGGAAATAGATGATGTTGGTGCAACTTTCAAAGAAAAGATTACCTATCATGATTCTTGTGCCGCAGTTCGTGAATATGGACTAAAAGATGAACCACGTAATCTGCTCAAATGGGTTAAAGGACTTGAAATTTGTGAAATGAAAGAATCTGATGTATGTTGTGGATTTGGTGGTACTTTTTCGATAAAAAATGAGCCTATTTCTACTGCCATGGCACAACAGAAAGTAAAAAATGCTCTCCAGACAGGTGCTTCTTATGTAACTTCTACCGAAGCTTCATGCCTGATGCATCTGGAAGGATATATTAAAAAGCATAACTTAAATATAAAAACCATCCATATTGCAAATATCCTTGCCTCAGGCTGGTAGTATATTGCTTAATGGGAATATTAAATACTAACACAATCCGGGATGTATTCTATAAAATATCTTCAAGATAAAATCAAAACCGAAGTAGAAAAACTAGACTTCGATCTTAAGCCAAGGCTTCTTTATGAACCAATTGCATACACACTATCAATAGGAGGCAAAAGACTAAGACCTCTTTTACTTTTAATGTCATGTGATATGTTCGGCGGGGATCTGAATGATTCTATTAACCCCTCCATTGGAGTTGAAATATTCCATAACTTCACTTTGATTCATGATGATATTATGGATAATGCACCTATCAGGAGAAACAAGCCGACAGTTTATAAAAAATGGAATGCCAATATTGCTATACTTTCCGGAGATGTTATGTTTGCAAAGGCATATGATTACATGCTTCTGACAAATCCCAATGCTCTTCTGAATGTTATCAAAACTCTGAACTATGTAGCCATAAAAGTCTGCGAAGGACAACAATATGACATGGATTATGAAACAGAAGACAATATAAGCATTGATGATTACATCAATATGATACGTCTGAAAACCGGAGTTCTGATTGCAGGCAGCCTTAAGTTAGGAGCTTTAATTGCAGAATCATCAGAAAAGAATGCTGAACTTATTTATCAGTTCGGAGAAAAGATTGGCATCGCTTTCCAGATACAGGATGATTTGCTGGATGCATATTCAGTCAATTCGAAGTTTGGAAAATCTACCGGAGGAGATATTGTCTCAAACAAAAAAACTTTCCTGCTGCTCAAAGCCTTTGAACTTGCTGACAAGAATACTCTTTCTGAACTGAAAGATCTGATGTATAAACTGAAAATTGATCCTGAAGAAAAAGTACAGAAAGTCATTGCAATCTATGATAAACTTGATATTAAAATGACCGCTATTAAAGAAATGAAATCATATTTTGATGAAGGCCTTAGATATCTTGATATGATAGATATTAAAGAAGATAATAAATCAAACCTCCGAAACTTTGTTAATGATCTCATCAACCGCGAATACTAAATAAGTGAATAGATTTTAAAATATTAATTATGTCTCAGGTCATTAGGATTTCAGCTGTTTCCTATCTGAACAGCATTCCTTTTGTTTATGGAATTAAAAACTCCGGTATTCTGGAGAACTATTCAATGGAACTTGATGTTCCTTCTACATGCGCAGAAAAACTTCTGAAGGAAAGAGTCGATATTGGTCTTGTCCCTGTTGCTCTGATTCCTTCTCTAAAGGAATATCATATTATTTCGGAGTATTGTATTGGAGCTGTCGGAAAAGTCCGTACTGTTCTACTACTAAGCAATATTCCCTTAAATGAAATTAAAACCATATATCTGGATAATGATTCGCTGACTTCAGTAAATCTTCTCAGAGTTCTTCTTCGTGATTACTGGAAGATAAAACCTGAGTTACGTAAAATTTCTTCACCTGCAGAGCTCAGCCAGGAACATCCTGCTCTTCTTATAGGTGATAAAACATTCCCTGCTGAATCAAAGTATAAATATGTATATGACCTGGCTGAATGCTGGATAAATTATACAGGATTACCCTTTGTTTTTGCAGCCTGGATAAGTAATAAAAAACTTCCGGAATCTTTTATTTCTCAGTTTAACCAGGCGCTTCTTTATGGACTGAATAATATTGAGGATACGGTTAAAACAATGAATAATATCATACCTAATGATATTGCTATTGACTATCTGAAAAACTATATCAGTTACCCATTAACTAAGGGAAAAAAGGAAGGGATGAACCTCTTTTTGCAAAAGCTGAGAACTTTTTAATTTTCTGTTTTTTTACAATGTATTTTTCTCTGTGAAACTCCGTGTTTTCTCTGAGTACCTCAGTGTTATAAAATTAATTTATTATGCAGGGGATGCATTTATTTTACAGAATTTCTACAAAAACATTATAAATCTCTGAGTTAATAAATCAGAACGGATATCCGATTCCTAAATTAACTACAAGTTTATCAAATTGTGTCTTAGGGAACACCCATCTTTTACCTTCAGGCATTGAAGGATCTCTCATCGGAACTGCAAAATCAAGTCTTATAACAAAATATTTGAAATCAAATCTGGTTCCAAAACCTCCGCCAATTGCAAACTGACGAAGAATATTTATTGGTTGTTTTATATCAAACTCACCACCTGGTCTGCTTTCATCTTTATTGACCAGCCATACATTTCCCGCATCTATAAATAATGCACCTTTTAGATACTTATACAAAGGAAATCTATACTCTAAATTCTCTTCTATTAACATATCCCCTGCCCTTTCAAGATTTGAGCTTGTTCCATCATTGAAAGAACCCGGACCCAGAGATCTGATTTTCCATGCCCTTACATCATTTGCACCTCCGGCATTAAAACTTTTCTCAAATGGTAATACTTTATCTTTGCCCTGCGGGACACCCCATCCGAAAACCGACCTCATTACTACAACATTATCCTGGTTGATGTAATAATAGTGTCTGAAATCTGCATCAATCCTCCAGTATTGTGAATATGGAATGTTGAACAAAGAATAATTTTTAGTGGTTGAAAATATATTTGTTATCCAACTTATTCCCGAAAACTCAGCATTAACTCTGAAATAACTGAAATCACGTATTTTAGTATAATCCTGATTATTATATATGAAAGAGTATTTAGGTCCGAAAGTCATGTGATTCTGATAACTTCGCAAAATCTGTGAACTGTAATTTGTTAAAAGATTATTATAAAAAACAGAATCAATTTTTGTAACCTTTACTGAATTTACTTCCATTACATTAAGAATGTGTCTCTTATTTCTACCTTCCTTCCAATCATATCCGAAACTTAAATTACTTATGTACCTGGTATAGTCATTCATTTGCTGATAATCAATCCCTACAGTTATGTTAGTTTTGGGATTTGCATTTTTTGATATTCTTTCCTGTTTTACAGGTAATAAAAACTTCGGAAAATAGATACTGGCATCAGTACCTATTTCATATGTATTAAATGGTTGATATTTTGTTATTTTAGTTTTAGTAATATCTCCAAGGACTGTCTGACCGGCAAGAGCACCTTTGAGTTTAATACGAAGAAATTCCGCTCCTCTTAAAAGATTATTATTCTGATATACCATATTTCCCGCAAGCCCAAGATTACCTGTAGTATTAGTCCCCTCCACTTCGAATGATATTGAATTCTTTTTAACCGGAGATAAATGAATCTGACAATTAAGCTCATTGCGTTTATTAGTATCTGTTAGAAGAGAATCATCTTTGTTCTTTTCAAAATAAATATTTATCATCCTGAAATTCTGTAACTCGGCTAATTTTTTATATGTATTTTCAACATCTTCAATACTATACAGATTATCTTTTTTAATAAATACTGATTGTGCAAATGTCTTTGATTTTATTCTTAATCTCTTATTAAACAAAAAGTAATATCCTCTCCTGTAAGCAGTATCACATTTTACTGTGTCTGTTAATATTGGGTTATAAATTGTGTTAATATTTACTTTCTTAATAAAATACTGCTGATGTCTTCCTGTGATAATACTATCATCCAATGTCTTTAATTCCGGATTACGTATACTAAAAAATACATCTATACTATTAGAATTCAATGAACTGTCTAATTTTACGAATATATATTCCTTTTCAAATGCAAAGTATCCCAGCTTTTTAAGATCTCTGGTTATTCTTTCTCTTTCTTTATTTAATATATCTACATCATAATTCGCTCCTGTTCTTACAAGTTTATTTGTCATGTTCACAGTCATAATAGAATCAATCATAGGATCTTCTGTTTTGTAACTA
>JAUZOY010000236.1 GCA_030706235.1 Bacteroidota bacterium
GGACGAAGATTGGGAATATGACGGATTCGTATGGATATACGCCATTTGGGGAAGTGAAGGATTATACGGCTTCCGTAAGTGGCGTTGGGGTTTATTCGAGCAGCTTCACCTATGATAAGCTGGGGAGGATTTCGACGAAGAATGAGACAGTTAATGGGGAGACACATACATATCAATATGGGTATGATTCCATTGGACAATTGACGGATGTCTGGGTCGATGGCAGTTTGAAATCCCATTACAATTACGACAGCAATGGAAACCGGGTTGGCGGGACGTATGACGACCAAGACCGGATGATCAAGTATGGGGATAATTCGTATCAATATTCCGCTAATGGGGAGTTGCAACAGAAGGTTACGCCGACGGGGACGACGAAGTATATTTATGATGTTTTGGGGAATCTGACGGGTGTTACGCTGGAAGATGGGACGAAGATTGATTATGTGATTGATGGGGCGAATCGGAGAGTTGGGAAAAAGGTCAATGGCGTTCTGGTGCAGGGATTCTTATACCACAATGGATTAAAGCCTGTGGCTGAGATAGATGGAAATGGTAATGTTGTAAGCCGGTTCGTCTATGGTGTATATTCTGCCGTACCAGATTACATGATGAAGAATGGCTCGGAATATCGAATTATAAGTGATTATTTAGGATCAGTTCGATTAGTTGTAGATGTTAATACTGGGCAGGTTGTTCAACAAATCTCTTACGATGAGTGGGGAAACATTGTCCAAGATACAAATCCAGGATTTCAACCCTTTGGTTTTGCAGGAGGAATTCATGACAGAGATAGTAAATTAATTAGGTTTGGGGCTAGAGATTATGATTCGGAAACTGGTAGATGGACTTGTAAAGATCCAGCTAAATTTGAGACAGGTACAAATTGGTATATCTATTGTAATCAAAATCCGATTAATTTAAATGATTCTTCAGGTTATAATCCACCTAACATATCATCAAAGTGGAAGCCAGTGGGTACTACCAGATACTGTTATGATGTTAGTCCATTTCAGGCAAAGAGGGATAGTGCAATAAACAGATTTACTATTGGTGCAATGACAACTTTGATGATGTGGCTCATAGCAACTGATCCGGAGCTTACTCCAGTGTTGAAAGAGTTGTTAAATGATAACCCGTGGTTCCAGATGGGTTCTGGAGGAGCATTAGCATTTTTACCTGGAGTGCCAGATGAATTACCTGGTCATTATTGTGATACTTCCTATTCATATCAAGATAAAAACGGGAATCAATTAAGAATAACTTATACGACTGGTCCTGATGGAAGCAGCAGAAACGGTGTTAAAGTAGATTATTTTCCTTATTATAATCCAAATACACTAAAAGATTTACAAGCAAATCATCCGTAATAAGGAGGTTAATAATGAGAGAATACAAAGATAAACCGAGCTATTTATGTTTTCTTAAGTATCGGGTAAAAAACCAAAATAATATTTGTTTAGATCCTGATAAAACTGATCGGTATATTGAAAGTGCATCTACAAAAAGTATTACATTCTTATTATATTTTATATATATAATGTTTATGGCAATTCTTTCTCAGATTAATTGGCTTTCAAAACTTAACATTTTATATAAGATTTTTATCGTTATTTTTGGATTAGTACTTTATTCGTTCATTTTAGAAACAATACATTGGTTTTATGTTAAGTTTGAGAAAATTGAATAGTAAGAGGTTGATTTCAATAAAAAATAGTAGTTGGTTATAAGGCAATAGACGGCCCTGGAAGCAACTAAGAGGAAACCGGCTGATGGGGCTCCATTTTCGGAAACAACAGATCATCGCCGGTTTTATTGTTGTATGACGACCAAGACCGGATGATTAACTAAATTGGAGGTGGATAAAGATGAATGTTATAAAACTAAATTTATTATGCGCTTTATTGTCGACGATACTATTTTTTTTGTTTCAGGTCTTCCAATTTAGTAACGGTACTGTAATGGCTCTTATATACGCTTTCATTATTTGTATTTCGATGTGGGTAGTATTTGAAATGGTTTATAAAAAAGTGAAATTTTTTAAGGCTTTACTTTCGGTTTTGTTTGTATCAAATTTCCCCTTGCTATTGTGTCTTGTTCTGGGTAGCGGTTACTACGTTTCAGAAGCCTTTACATTCTTTTTAGCTTATTTGATTACGATAACCGCTGCATCGTTAATAGTCTTCATAATCCTATTTTTAATTATGAATGGACTTCATGCAATGCATTCAAGAAAGGAAAAAGTGTAAGTAAATAATGTTTAAGATAAAGGAGGGGGAAAATGGAGTTTATTATCCTTTCAAATAATGCCAATGACAATGATAGAGAAGCGATGGCAAAACATCAAACGTATATGAATTTTCTTGAAAATTTCAATCAAGACTTTGAGAAGGATCTCTTCATGTACTTTGGAAAATGGTTTTTTCATGATGGGAAAATTGAAAATATGTATTTCTCAGAGGATATGAAGAATCTAACAATGAGAATATCATGCCCCAATATAGAACGAGTAACCGGAAAACCACATTGTTATGCTGGCGCCATTTGGTTTACCTGTACTTTTGAAGGAATCGTTAATTATCAATTTGATGTTCGGAAGATTGATGAATACAATGAGCCACTTTATTCTATGGGAACCCGTGTGTTATTTGATCAATGTGAAATAAACACACTAACTGAAAGCATTGAGAAATATAGTAAAATGTATGACGAAACCTTTAACTCTATTATAGTTAAGACTATCCCGGGTCAAAGGGATTTTTCAATGGTTTTTCAAAACGTGAGTGTAACACCTGATGAACCCTTGGCTTTTGAACTAATGAAACGTGATGACTCTTTCAAGATACCACTCGGCATTTAATTGGGTTTGGGAAACAGGTGGTAAAGCTGACATTAGGGGAGTGATTTACATGGACGTTTCAATTCCGGCTATTTTCATTCTACTTGGGTTATTTCTTATCGTTGGGACGAAATGTAATTTATGGTTTCTGGTGGATCCTACTGAAAAATGGTCGCCAGGTAATTCTTTTTCATTCATAAAAAAGCATTTTGGTAAAGAATATTTAATATTAACCAACTATTTGTTTGGAATTGTCACTCTCGCTGTTGGACTTTTCATTCTTTTTCGATATTGTTTAGTATAATAAAACAGATAATAGTTTTGACGGCCCTGATTGTTTAAGGGGGACTTCCTATGAAACGACCGACCTTTTTCATTTCGTCCACGATATATGATTTCCGAGACCTACGATCAGCACTTAAATTCTACCTTGAAGAGTATGGATTCGAAGTCTTGGCCTCGGAGTTTAATGATTTTAGAAAACCACTTGAGGAGCATTCCTATGACGCATGTTTAAAAGCTATTCACTCAGCGGACTATTTCCTACTTCTAATTGGAGGTCGAGTTGGCGGTTGGTATGATGAGGCTTCAAAGATCTCAATAACGCAGCAAGAGTATCGGGAAGCCTACGAACTACAAAAAGCAGGCAAGATAAAAATCATAAACCTTGTTCGATCCGATATATGGCAGGTTCGTGAGGAACGAAGTGAGCTTGTAAAGTATCTTGAATCAATCGACCTTTCAACGATAAACCGGGAGTTGATCAAGAACTATCCAAGTAAGTTTGCTGATGATGCGGAGTTTCTTTCCAATTTTATAGCTGAAGTTTCACGCAATGCTGAAACAAAACAGGCTATCAAAGGGAAGGGAGATCCCCCTAAAGGAAATTGGGTGCATGTTTTCTCTGATTTTCGAGACATTATCGATGTTTTAAAGGGACAGGTGTTTTCTTTAACGCCCGTGAAAGATTTGACTGCAAAGAGACTTTTGCGTCGAGAGCTTCAGTCACTACTTGCTCGATGTTTAGTTAAGACAAGAGATGGATTGAGTTCACCTCGTTGGTGGATTGAAAAATTCCATAAGGAAACTCCTGTAACACTTGATTGGAAAGAAAGGGAATATATAAATGTCCAAACAAAGTCATGGGATCAAATCTCTACACTATCTACGATGTTACTAGCTTGTGAATTAAATGTGGTGGTTTTGCCGCAAATAATCTCTCAATCAACCTTTCTAGACTTTGATTCGACGGCAAATTCTTATAAAGAAACCGAGGTCTATGAAGCTTTATTGCTATTACAGGAGGAACTCCGTCGATTTAAAAAAGCAAATACAAACGTTACTTTAAGTGTGATTTTTGAGAACTCACCTAAATATCGAAGTTCATATTGTAAATCAATCGATATTAAGGCTGAACATTTCCTGGGGTTGGTTTTTTTATTGGATAGATGGTCAAATATCGTAAGTCTTTGTACTAGTTTGATCTACCACTTAGACGGAGAACATTTTGAGATGCCCGAACTTTTCCCTTTTTCTCCGGTGGAAGGTATGCAGGAGCATTTAGATCGGGAACGACCAACGTTAGCAGAGGTTGATTTATACATTAAAAACCACGATGAATAGAAAAATTAGAAGATGGAGTAAGACAGGAGTACTTACCCTAAAGGACAGGGAAAAAAGCCAACATTTTGTTTGGCTTTCTTCTTTATTACCATGAATCGAGACACAATTCACATGAATCTTCTCTGAATCGATTTGATTTTCGTCTCGATTGATCTGATTTTACTTCGGAATCAGGTGAATCAAGACGAAAATGAGATGAATCTTCTCCAGAACCACATGAATCGAGACACAATTCATATGAATCATCTCCGGATCGATCTGATTCTCGTCTCAATTGATCTGATTTTACTCCGGAATCAGGTGAATCGAGACTAAATTCAGGTGAATCTTCTCCAGAACGACATGAATCGAGACACAATTCACATGAATCTTCTCCGGATCGATCTGATTCTCGTCTCAATTGATCTGATTTTACTCCAGAATCA
>JAUZOY010000237.1 GCA_030706235.1 Bacteroidota bacterium
ACGTAAGTATTGGGGTTTTTTTTTGCGAAGTTCTGTAATTATCAATTTGTAGTTGTTTCACCCTATTATTCATTTTAAGCATTTTAACATTTCTACATAAATATATTTTAAATGAGAAAAGATTCCATAATGAAATTAGATGATTATTAATCAGATCTTATTAGAGTATGGTAATTCATTTAAAACAAGCCAATATAATCCAAGTTGTTTGATTGCTTGTGTGAATTGTTCAAAGTCTACCGGTTTACGAATATAGCTATTAGCACCTAAAGAATACCCTTTTATTAAATCCTGCTCTTCAGTTGAAGATGTAAGTATCACTACGGGTAATAATTTCGTAAGAGCATTTGTTCTTATTCTTTTAAGTACTTCCAGTCCGTCAATTTTGGGTAATTTGAGATCAAGCAAAATTACCTGTGGAGTAATATTAATGTCTCTGTCTTTGTATTTTCCTGATCCGAATAAATAATCAAGAGCTTCAACTCCATCGTGAGCTACAATAACTTCATTTATTATGTTGTTGTCATTTAATGCCTGAATTGTTAATAATTCATCATCAGGGTTATCTTCTATTAGAAAAATAATTTTATTTTTTGACATATATAGAAAATTGATGTTTTTAATAATAAGATATTTGTTAGATAATTAAATAATTATGGAGTTGCATTGTAACCTAGCCAGTAAATTCCCATTTGTTTAACAGATTCGTAAAAAACTTTGAAATCAACAGATTTTTCGAGAAAACTATTTGCTCCCAATTTATATGCATACATCAAATCTTTTTCTTCTTTTGATGCTGTCAGAATAATTACAGGTATAAATCTTGTAGGTGTATTTTCTCTGATTTTTCTTAGTACTTCAAGTCCGCTGATTTTAGGAATATTAATGTCCAATAAAATTAACTGAGGCATTATATCTTTATCCCTTTCTTTATAAGGACCAGTTCTAAACAAGTAATCAAGAGCTTCAACTCCATCATGAGCAACTACTACATCATAATTAATTTTATTATCTTTTAATGCTACCTTGATCATCAATTCATCATTAGGATTATCTTCTACAAGAAGAATTGTTTTTGTTAATGCCATATGTTTAATTTTATGTAATCGTTAGTAAATTAGTTCTTATACATAACATTTAAAATGACTTAATACCTCATGTCTATTGTTCAGAGAAAAATTTATATAAATACTTTTAAATTATTCGTAAATGAATTTAAATTTAATTGTAAAACTTCTTATTGCTTACACATTTGTTAAATAATATATTTGGATAAATAACAAATGGCTATGGTTTAAAATAAATATTAATTGAAAAATATAGACAAAGATACAAAAAGATGTGAAGAAAAACTAATAAATGTAGAAGAAGAATGAATAGAAGCTTTGGAAATAACCTCTTATGAGTAATGATTATAATTAAACGCAATAATGAATGTATTTATTCGTTATATTGTTTGTTTTTTAATATGATAGTTATCCGAGATATAAAATTTTACAAAATAAAGCAAGCTATTGTAACGCTATGTTTTAATGTAAAAAAAATGCTGTGATGCGATTAATTCCAAGAAATATTTCTCAGGTCTTAAAGATTTATTTTATAGGTATAATATTTTTCTTATCATACAGACTTCTTTTATTTTTTAGTGAATTTGGAAGAATGGATCGAAATGCTTCTGCTATTGATATTTTTCATTCTTTTCTAATGGGATTACGTTTTGATATAGTTATTTCAAGCTATATACTTGTTTTGCCGTATATTGTCCTAACTATTTTAGAATTAATAAAATGCAATAGTAATGTTTTAAGAGCAATAATATTCTATTATATCTTTATTTTATTTTCATTGTCTTATCTGGTTTGTGCAATTGATATTCCTTATTTTTCCCAATTCTTCTCAAGATTTTCTATAACAGCATTTGAGTGGATAGACAGTCCGGTGTTTGTTTCTAAAATGATTATTCAGGAGCCTCGTTACTGGCTTTATTTGATTCCTTTAGTTATTTCAATTATTGTTTTTTATAAATTATTAAAGAATATTATAAATAAATATTTTAATTTTAAAAGAAGTCAGAATACGTATGCTGAGATTATATTTTCCTTTTTTTTTATTGTAATAATTTTTTTTGGTATTCGTGGAAGAATAGAAATAAAATCACCTATAAGAGTAGGAACAGCATATTTTTCAAACAATGCTTTTTTAAATCAATTAGGATTAAATCCTAATTTTACTTTAATAAGAAGTTATTTAGATAGCAGAGAGGAAGGAAACAAAAGAATATCATTAATGGATGATCATTCAGCTATATTAAATGTACAAAAATATCTTAATATCAAAAATCTGAATAATAATTTTCCATTATTAAGAGAGATGCATTATAATAACGCAAATGCTGTAAAGCCTAATGTGATATTAATAATAATGGAAAGTATGAGTGCCGGAAAAATGAAAAGACATGGCAATAATAATAATTTAACTCCATTCCTTGATAGTATTTCAAATGAAGGATATTATTTTGAAAATGCCTATACATCAGGAATACATACATTTAATGGTATTTTTAGTTCTTTATTTTCATACCCGGCTATTTTCAGACAACATCCTATGAAAGGAAGTGAAATTTTAAAATATCACGGGATAGCATCGGTATTACGAGAAAAACAGTATTCAACAGTATATTTTACTACTCACGATGGTCAGTTTGATAATGTTGAAGGTTTTTTAAAAGCAAATGATTTTGAAAGAGTTGTTTCTAAACAGGATTATCCTTCTGCAGAAGTTAAGACTACATTAGGTGTTCCTGATGATTATATGTTTAGATTTTCAATACCTGTGTTGAATGGACTGAGCTCTAAAAATAAACCATTTTTTGCTGCATTTATGACAGCAAGTGATCATGGCCCTTATTATATTCCCGGTTATTTTAAGCCAAAGAGTTCAGAAATAAAAAATCAAATTGTTGAGTATGCCGATTATTCATTAAAGAAATTTATAAGCTTATCTTCAAAACAGAAATGGTTTGAGAACACAATTTTTGTTTTTGTTGCAGACCATGGAGCTGCTATTGATGAACTTTATGATATGTCACTTGATTATAATCATACCCCTTTGATATTTTATGCACCTAAAATAATAAAGGATAAAAAAGTATTCAGCAAAATTGCAGGACAAATAGATATTTTCCCAAGTATTATGGGTTTGCTGCAACTTTCATATAAAAATAATACATTAGGCATTGACCTTTTTAGTGAAGATCGTCCATATATATTGTTTAATGCTGATGATAAATATGGTGTAATAGATGATAAATGGTTTTTAATAGTAGGCAAGGATAAATCTGTTAAATTATATAAATATCGAAGTAAAGATGTTTATAATTATGCGAGTCAACAATCAGAAGTCGTAAGAAAAATGAAAACATATGCAGAATCAAATTTGCAGGCATTCCAATATGTTATAAGAACAAAGAAACAATAAAAATGACATCGTACCGCTCTTTAAATTAACGGTAAACGGTTAATGGTAAACGGTTAATGGTTATTGCAGCTGGTGAGGTATCAATATAATTCCTTTTTGTAAAATTCCAGTTCAAGCTCCAACCCTGCCTTATGCTTTTCTTCTTCTTCCGCAAAGAGTAAAAGCTGGTTACGGATGTGAGGGTTTGTAATATTTTTTGCCAGCTCAAGATACATCTGATTTGATTCGATCTCTTTATTAATGGCAAACCTGATTATAGTCGGAATATCTGAAATTTCATGATCCGGCTCTTTTTCCGGAGACGGGAATGTAATATTATATGAACAGGCCATTTCAAATTCTTTATCGTTTTTTTCAATAAAAGACTGGAAAATAGCTTTGTGCTTCATTTCATCTCTTGAAATTTGTTCTAAAAAGTTTTTAGTTCTGAAATCAGTCGTTTTTTTTGAAAGATTCATATAAAAGTTATAAGCTTTCTCTTCTTCTTTAACAGCATAATGCAGAAAATCTTTTATAATCATAAATTGTTTTATAGTTTAGATTTGAGTGCTTGAAATTTGTACAAAAATAAAAAAAATTAGGTAATTGTTTTGAATTAATAATAAAACCTATAGGAAAGAAATTATGTTTTATTCTATACTTTTTATTATCTTTGCTAATTAAAATCCGAAACGTTCTTTACACATAATATAAAAATTTAAGCGTTTGCTTTTATTCTTGACTTTGAAATCTGGTAAATTTCTGTCGCAACAAGAGTAATAGTAAGTACGTGCTGTAATGGCATGGAATATCTTATTTGTTGCATGGTTTACCAGAACCTCAAAGTCGAATAAGTTTAGTTTCATGCCTTTTTTTGTGCTTTACTTTTAGTACAGATTGATGGGAAAGGCTAATGATTATAAAACTAATTTTCAATTTTCAACTTTCAATTTTACAACTATGACAGAAATTCCCGACCTGAATTACAGAGAAATACAAACATTAATTCTAACATGCAAAGAAATAGCACAGCGTCTGTCTCTCAGCAAAAAGACTGTAGAGCATTACCGCTCATCACTTTTACATAAAAAGGTACTCACAACTGCTTAACAGACAATCCTACAAAATATGGTTTTTGAATAGCAATACTGTCAGGTGCGTAGCACAGTTAATATTTATAGCAAAAGAGTTAACCCCAATAATCAATAAGCTACAGAGTAGCGTAATATAGAACACTTTGTAAAATCGTAACAGCATTTAGAGAATCTTTCGCTCCTATGGAGCTTTTAAACGTTTGTCTTCAATCATTTCTATAAATCTTACGATGCTCTGCATCTTATATTCTGTAGGTGTAAAAAACAGACTCTATTTATCCCAAAGTGCGTAGCACCGTTAATATGTGTGCCCGGCATG
>JAUZOY010000238.1 GCA_030706235.1 Bacteroidota bacterium
AGCTAATAATTTTGTAAAATAAAGGTCAATTGGAATACCATATGAATTATTTACTAATAAACCTACAACAGGTTTTCTAAGTGAAAATTGCAAATTGAAATTATCATTTTGCGGATTCTTAAAAATATTAATATCTACATTATTATCTAATTTAGCATTATTAAAATTATAATTCCCGAGTTTCCCTATTAGAAGAGAATATTGAATATTAGTGAAATTTCCGTTTACATTTAAAGTATTCATTGCATCTAATGTTGTTCCGGGTTTAACTTTCAAAGTTAAATTTACCGTCAATGGATTATTTATTGTATATCCGGATAAATCTGTTTCTATACTATATGTTTTATCACCATTATTTATAATTGGAATTTCTGTTGATAATGCAACTCCATTCTTTTGGGCATTAGGAATACTAACTTTTAAATTTCCAATCAGATTAAAAGTAGAACTTGTTGTAGTCAGAAGTACTTTAAATTTTCCTGATTTTACTACAATTCTATCCAGACTTTTCCCGTCAGAAGTATTGAAATTAAACTGATATGGAGTAATAGGGATTTCTATTCCTTCAGGTGGTATGCTACCCTGACCTCCGGGAAAAGTTAAAGTCGTATTAAAAATCTGATCAGATAATTTTATAAATTCCCATGCATATTGAGAAAAAACAGTTTTCTGATAAATTAATGTCAGAAAATCATTTTTATCCTTTGATATAAGATGGTCTGTATTTTTCTTATCATATTTTATCAATGCATCATTTAATGTCATATTTGAATGAATTGCAGCTACAGCTATAGAAGGATTCCATTGTCCTGAGGCTATTTTATTAAAATCGAAGTTATCTTTCATACATGAACTTATCAACATAGCATATAAAAGTAATGCTATCGCCGTTATTGACAAAGATTTATTCATAAATATTTAGTTTTTTTTTCAAAATTATTTATTGCACTAAATTACAATTTATTTTTATAGCAATATTAATTATTTTTTTATCTGCTATACAATTTAATGTCTATTATTTGTGTTTATTTTTTTAGTATCTTATATAATTATAATCTTTTAATTATTAAAAATAATCAACAAACTTAAACTAAAATAAATTTTTAATCATGTTTTGTAATTACAAAAATTCATCAATAATACAATATGATAAAATTTAAATTTTTATTATTAATAGGTATTTTTATATTTTTTAATTCATTTGATTTGTACGCACAGGACTATATTCGAAATACAGAAAAGAAAGCCGAAGAAGACGAATCATTAAATTCAAAAATTTTTACAGGTGGTGACTTTGGATTAAGTCTTGGATCTGTTACAATGATTAATATCTCACCACTTGTAGGATACAGACTTGATAAAAAAACATCTGTAGGACTTGGTGCAATTTATCTTTATTATAGTGAAAATGATCCGGTATATAATTATCATGCGAATATATATGGATTTAGGATATTTGGGAGATACCTTATATTTAATAATATTTTTGCCCACGCAGAAATTGAAGAAGTTAATTTTCCTGATTTGAATACTGTATCAATCAAAGAAAACAGAATTTGGATTGATAATATTTATATGGGTGGTGGATACAGACAAAGAATAGGTGCAAATTCCTTTTTAAACCTTCTTGTACTATGGAATCTTAATGATAACAGATACAAAAGTTATTCTTATGATTTTTCAAATCCTATTATAAGAGTAACTTTTGATATAGGTCTATAATACCATTATTTTAACTATTATATAATAAATTATAGCTATTAAGAATATTTGATGATATTTCATTCATTTCATCATCAGTCAATTTTAGCTTTTTTTTACCAAAATTTATATCATCCATCTGATTCATTGGTACCAAATGTATATGCGCATGAGGTACTTCAAGGCCAATAACAGCTACTCCTATTTTAATACATTTTATTGATTTTTCAATAGATTTTGCAACTTTTTTTGCAAATAAAAGATATCTTTGATACATGTCATCTTCAATATCAAATATATAATCAATTTCTTTTTTGGGAATTACAATTGTATGCCCTTTGACTAAAGGCGATATATCAAGAAAGGCAAGAAACTCATCATTTTCAGCAACCTTATAGCAAGGGATCTCTTTATTTACTATTTTTGTAAAAATTGAAGCCATTAATTTATTAGTTATAATATTAAAAGTTTTATTACCTGCTTATTTCAAGTATTTCTAATTTAATTTTACCAGCCGGGACAGCTATCTCAGCAATCTGACCTATTTCTTTTCCAAGTAGTCCTTTAGCAATCGGTGAATTAACAGAAATTTTCCATTGTTTAATATCAGCTTCACTTTCAGGTACTATTGAATAAGTAAAAATTTTATCATTATTTAAATTTTTCACTTTTACCTTTGAAAGTAATAACACTTTTGAAGTGTCAATTTTTGATTCATCAATTATTCTGGCTTCACTCACCACTTGTTCAAGTTTTGAAATTTTCAATTCCAATAAAGCCTGTGCGTGTCTTGCAGCATCGTATTCAGCATTTTCAGAAAGGTCTCCCTTATCTCTTGCTTCGGCAATTTGTTGAGAAATTGAAGGTCTTTCAACAGTAATAAGATGATTGAGCTCATCTTTTAATTTCTGTAATCCTTCAGCTGTGTAATATGTAAATTTTCCCATCTCTCTTTTAAAATTTATTTTGCAAAAGTATAAAAAAAAAGACCCAACAAAGGGTCTCTCTGTTTAATTATTAAATTCTTTATAGATTAATTCTTACTCCTATATTATGACATCCACCAAAATTTCTGGTACTAATGAAAGAATAATCTAATCCAAATGTAGATTTACTTTCTTTACTAAAAGGAACCTCAACAGTAAAACCGGCACTAAGTCCTTTAAAAGTAGTTAAAGAAGTTACATCATCAGTTATATCTGATTCATAAGTATAACCTCCACGTACCATGAAACGATTCATAAATGCATACTCAATACCACCTGAATATTGATCATTTGTAAATGAATTTGAAGTAAAATTACCTGCAAAAGTAACTCTGTGATTTTTATTAATCAAATAATCATACGCTCCACCAATATTAACCAAAGAAGGTAATTCAAAATCTGCTGATCTTTGTTCTACAGTCATAGTACTACTATTTACAGCTGTTCTAAAAGATAATCCATCTCCTGTATATGACATTCTTGGACCAACATTTTTTAATGAAATTCCAAATTTTATATTTTCTTTTTCACCGGTTACATACTGAATACCTGCATCAAATGCAACACCTTGTCCGGTAATATCTGGCGTAGATTCAGAAATAACTCTTATATTAATGCCACCATAAATACTATTAGAAAAAATCTTTGCATATGAAATACCAATATTCATAAAACTTGGTGAATAAGTTCCTATTCCACCTTCGGGATGATCAACAGTTGTAATATCAATATCACCAAAACCAAATGAAACAATCCCTAATCCCAATACACCTGCTTCACCAACTTTTTGTGTAAGTCCAAAACTATTAATTGATATTCCTGAACCTTGTAGCCATATACTATGGGCAAAAATTACTTCTGTACCATTTGTAAATGCTGTTCCTGCAATATTAGAATACATAGACTCCAGACCTCTAACACAAGCACTGTTACTACTTCCCCATCCTGTACTTCTTGCCCACGGATTTATTAGTAGTTCTGAAGCACCTGCCTGACCTGCTCTGTCCTTATTTCCGGCCATAACTTTATTATTATTTACCGTAAAAAATAACGATATTAATACAGGAGCTAAAATTTTTAAACTTCTCTTCATATTATATTATTTAATTTTCGCTTTTATTTTAATTTTAGTATGCATTTAAGTCTATTGGTCTCATTGTAGCAAACCATTTTATTATTTTATGTCCGTCACCTTTTTTCGCACCAGAATTAGGATTTGAATTAGGATTTGAATATATATGGAATAAATAGATACCACTTGAAATTGGAATTCCTGCAGAATTTTTCAAATCCCAATCTAGATATGTTACCTGATCATCTTTGCTTAATTTTCTAATTAAAACACCATTCAATGAATATATCGATATGTCACATCTTGGAGGTAGATTTGTTATCCTGACTCTATTATCAATCTGGCTTGTTTCATAAGCAGAATATGCATAATATGGATTAGGAACAACCTTTATATTATCCATAGCATCTTTTTTAGAAGCATAATCTTCTAATATAGTTTTTATATCAGATGTATTAAATTTATACATTGGATAATCATCATTTTGAGGTGTTGAAGATCCATAAGTAGAATAATTTTTTTCATATGGTTTTGCAACTCTGATTTTAATAGTTACTTCATTTGATAATAATTTTTCACCGTATGTTAACATCGGAACACTTACCCACATTACATTGTTGTAAACATAACGTTTAATATAATCAAATTTTTCTCCACTTAATAAAGTATTATAACACCATGTACCACCATCATAAGCAGGACAATTTTTATCATCATCACCATTATGTCCCATAACATATATGAAATGTTTTCCTCCCATAATAGGTTCTCCCTGAACATTTGAATAAATTGTTGTAGGGTTCCAGATCATATCTCTACCATTATAACTCATATACCATGAATCTTCACCAAACATAATATTTAATCTTTCACCTGTTTCAACATTTATTGCATAACCCGGGAACCATCCCATTCCAGTACCGGTTCCATCAGGTTTTCCGTCTTTTCCAACTGATTGACCTTTTCTTAAATTGAATTTCTTAGCATTTCCTTCAGATAATGGTGCAGTACCATCATCTTCATTATCTGCTAATTCTATAACTGGACATCTTGACCATTTTGATTTATCCGGGTTTATTACAATATTAACACTAGCTATATTTGCGAT
>JAUZOY010000239.1 GCA_030706235.1 Bacteroidota bacterium
TATAGTTTCTGTAAATTAATGGAAAGTTAGGGTATTAATCCGATTCAAAAAAACAAAAATCCTGACCCACAAATTTGTTTATTCTGAGAGAGGGGGTGAGTTTTAAAAATCTTAAATATTCATGTTTTAACTTATTGAATTACCGGCGTTTTAGAATCGCAATTGAGAAATTTTATGATTAGTCGGTTGATAGTGATTATGTATATATGCTTTCCCTATTCAGATTTTTATATGTACTTTTGCTTTATAAAAAGAATTTCTGATGAAGATTTGCGTTCATAAGGATTGTTTAAGGGCATAAAATGAGAAATGACATTTAGCAATTATGAGATATTAATAAAGAAGCTTGATGAGTTTATTCGAAAGTATTATAAGAATCAACTTATCAGAGGAGGCATATATCTGACTGCTGTTCTTGTTGCTTTTTTTATTATAATTGCTGTATCAGAGTATTTTGCACATTTTGGCACTGCGGTAAGGACCTTTATGTTTTATTCTTATATAGCAATAAATACTTTCATTCTAATTCGTCAGGTAGTAATTCCGTTGCTTGGATTATGGAGAATAGGCAAGGTTATATCACATGAAGAAGCTGCAAGAATTATTGGAAAATATTTCAGGAATGTAAAAGATAAACTCCTTAATACTTTGCAGTTAAAACAACTTGCTGAAAATAACATAGATAATAAATTTCTAATAGAAGCAAGTATAAATCAGAAAATCGAAGAACTAAAGCCAATACCGTTTTCATCTGCAATAAGCTTAAAAGAGAATCGTAAATATTTGAAGTATGCAGTTATTCCCATGATTTTAATGGTATTATTACTTTTTTCAGCTCCAAAGGTACTAACTGAACCGGGAAAAAGGCTGATAAGTCATGATGTTTATTTCGAAAAGCCTTTACCATTTCATTTTGTTATTCAGAATAAAAATCTGAATGTTGTACAGAATGATGATTATACCTTGCATCTTAAACTTACAGGGAATGAAATCCCTGATAATGTCTATATGAATATTGATAACAGTCAGTATAAATTAAGCAAGGAAAATACAATATCATTCAGTTATGTTTTCAAAAATGTAAATCAGAACAAAAAATTTTATTTTGAAGCTGCCGGATACAGATCTGCAGATTATGAACTTAATGTTTATCCAAAACCAATAGTTCTTAATTTTAGTGTTCAACTTGACTATCCTGCATATTTGAATAAACCTTCTGAGGTAATTTCAAATACAGGAGATTTAGTTTTACCGGCAGGAACCAGAGCGACATGGAAATTTAATACCAAAGATACAAAGTATCTTAATATGATATTTGATCATAAGACTAATATACTCAATAATAAGGACGAGAATAATTTTACATACAGTAAGGTTTTCCTGGAAAATGAGACATATGCTGTGACAACAATTAATGAATATCTTAGAAACAGGGATTCTCTTTTCTTTTCAGTAAATGTAGTTCCGGATGCATATCCGGCTATTGAAACTGAATGTAAAAAAGATACAGTATCAAATCAAAGATTATATTTTAGCGGGAATATAAGTGATGACTACGGATTCAGTAAGCTTACATTTAATTATCGTCTGACTGCTTCTGAAGATAAAGAAAATAGAAATAGCAAAATGATTTCTATAGATATACCAATAAGTAAAACTATAGTAAAACAACCATTTTATTATTATTTCGATATAAATAATCTCAATCTTTCATTTGGAGATGAAATAGAATATTATTTTGAAGTTTCTGATAATGATGGTATTCGTGGACCAAAATCAACACGCTCAGTTAAAGAAATTTTTAAAACTCCAACTATAAAAGAATTAGAAAAGAAAGCGGGTGAAAAGAGTGAAGATATTAAGAAACAGCTTTCCCAGGCGATGAAAGATGCAAAAGAATTGCAGAATATGGTTGATGATCTTAATAGAAGAATGGTTGATAAGAAAAATCTTACATGGGAAGACAAAAATAAAATTCAGCAATTGATTGAAAAACAGAAAAATCTTCAGTCAAGGATAGAAAATCTGAAAAAAGAAAATTTAATAAAAAACCGAATAGATTCGCAAATTAGTCCTAATGATGAAGATATTGTTCAAAAGCAGGAACAACTTCAGGATCTTTTTGATAAGATAATGACAGATGAAATGAAGGAATTGTTTAAAGAGCTTGAAAAAATGATGGAAAAGGTTGATAAACAATCTCTTCAGGATAAAGTTGACAAAATGAAGTTGGACAATAAAGATCTTCAAAAAGAACTAGACAGAAGTCTCTCTCTTTATAAACAACTTGAATTTGAACAGAATCTTGATAGAACAATAAAGAAGATAGATGAATTAAGTCAGAAACAAAAAGATCTTTCACAGGAATCTCAAAAGAAGGATGCTGATAGTAAAGAGCTTTCCAAAAAACAAGATGATCTGAGCAATAAATATCAGGATGTAAAAAAAGATATTAATAATCTGAAAGAGGAAAACAGGAAACTTGAACAACCGGTTAAATTTGGTGATACAAATCTAAAAGAGGCTGAAATTCAGAATAAAATTGATGAAGCTTCCAAACAACTTAAAGACAGAAAGCCTAAAAAAGCTTCTAAACCTCAGGAAGAAGCTGCAGAAGGAATGCAACAACTTGAAGAAAAACTTAATGAAGTACAGAAAAATATGGAGGAAAACAGCATGGCCGAAGATTATGAATCCCTGCGTTTGATTCTTCAAAACCTTCTTAGGTTATCATTCGGGCAGGAAAATTTGATGTTATCACTTACAAAGACAAATACTAATAACCCTTATTATGTTAAAATAATTCAAAAGCAGAAGCAATTGAAGGATGATGCAAAAATGATTGAGGATTCATTATTTGCGCTCAGCAAAAGGCAAATCCAGATAAAATCTGTTGTTAATAAAGAGATTAGTGCAATAAATAATAATATGGATAATGCAATAGAAATGCTTGCAAAACGACAGCCATATTATGTAACAAGCAGGCAACAGTATTCAATGACTGCAATAAATAATCTTGCATTAATACTTAATGAATCACTTGATGATTTTCATAAGGAAATGTCTAAAAATGAACAAAAGAAGCCTAAAAGTGGAAGCGGATCATGTAACAAACCAGGTGGTAACGGGAAATCCAGTAAAAAGCCTTCATTGAAAACAATGAAAAAATTGCAGGAAGAATTGAATAAGCAATTACAAAAACTCAAAGAAGAACAAGGCAAAGGACAATGTAATAAACCAAAAGGGAATAAGCCATGTAAAGATGGTAGTGGTAAACAATTTAGTGAACAATTTGCAAGATATGCGGCTCAGCAGGAAGCAATAAGGCGACAGCTAAATGCACTAAAAGAGCAACTTAAGAAAGAAGGTAAATTTTCTGACAAAAATCTTGAAAAAATTTCGCAAGAAATGGAACAAACCGAAACAGAACTCGTAAATAAGAAAATTTCCATGGAAACTCTTTTGAGACAACAAGATATTTTTACAAGACTTTTAGAGTCTGAAAAAGCAGAAAAAGAGAGAGATATGGAAGAAAGGAGGGAATCTAACGAAGCAAAAAGTGAAAAATATAGTAACCCTTCTGAATTTTTAGAGTATAAAAGGTTGAAATCAAAACAGGCTGAATTACTCAAAACGATGCCTGTAAGTTTTAAAATGTTTTATAAAAATAAAGTCGGAGAGTATTTAAACAATTTAGAAAAGTAAGTGAATGAAGGCTGTTAATAGACAAAGTTTTGTTTTCGAGTCAAAAATCGAAAACATGAGGTCGGTAGAAAAATTCGTTGATGAAATATGTGATTATTATAATGTAAGTTCAACATTTTTTGGAAATATTATAGTTGCTATTACTGAAGCTGTTAACAATGCTATTAAACATGGTAATAACAATAATCCTGAAAAGAGAGTAACTATAAATTTTGAATATAAGCCTAATGGATTATCTTTTACCATTAAAGACGAAGGTAATGGATTTAACTACACAAATATTCCCGATCCTACTGATCCCGGAAGTTCATTAGAAGATTCTCACAGAGGGATTTTCCTTATGAAAAATCTTGCAGATGAAATACATTTTTACAATAATGGTTCTTCAGTTGAATTAATATTTTATATTACACCAGTTGATCAGTCTATATCAAAATTGAGAATCAATGAGCTGTTAAATATAACAAAGGAAGTTAGTAAACGTCGATAATGCCATTACCATCAAACAATCTCCCCAAAGAGAGTGATGTAAAGGCCTATCTGTCAATATTATAAGCTTAAGATGTAGTTTGTACCCAATAGTTTTTAAAAATAAAATCAAAACAATTTCATAAACTCCACTGATTTTTATTCAAATTTTAAAGCATCTATAAGATTCAGCTTTGATGCAGGAAAATTTCATTTTCTACTAATTCGCAAATAATATGACCTATCATTATATGATTTTCCTGAATTCTTGGAGTAATATTCGAAGGGATACGAATTAAGTATTTACAAATATCATTCATTTTTCCACCATCTTTACCGGTGAATCCTACTGTAATCATACCAATAGAATTTGCTTCCTTAATTGCATTGATAATATTGGTAGAATTTCCGGAAGTAGAAATTCCGAAGAGCATATCATCTTTTTTGCCAAAAGCTTTAATAAGTCTTGAATAAACAATGTCAAAAGAATAATCATTAGCAACAGCAGTCATATAAGAAGAGTTAACATGTAATGCTTCAGCAAAAAGAGGATCCCTGTCAAACCCGAATCTGCCTGAGAATTCGGCTGCAAGATGTTGAGCATCAGCAGCACTACCGCCATTACCGCAAAATAATAATTTACCA
>JAUZOY010000024.1 GCA_030706235.1 Bacteroidota bacterium
AAAAATGACCACACCTGATTCTGTAAAACAAAATATGGGTTTTGGGATAATACCTACAATGCAATTTCTTGTACATATATTTCAGACGCCACCGGAAATTACATCAAATATCAGTTTGAAAAAAGCAGAAATTATAAGTTTTAAAGAAGCAGAAACAAATAAAAGTGATACCGCAAAGTCAATGATTATCACAGCACAAAACATAGGAGAAGTCATATTAGATTGTGTTTCTTATATCGAAATTACAAATTTGCAGACCGGAGAAAACCAAAGGTTAAAACCGACACCATTTACTCTGCTTCCGAACAATACAAGGGAAATTTATATTAAAATTCCAGGCAATCTTAAAAAAGGAAAATACTCATTACTTGGAGTTTTAGATTACAGAGGTAAAGAAGTACAGGCCGCAGAATATGACCTTGAAATAAAATGAAACAATTAATTAATTTAACAAGTATAAATATATAGAAAGGAGGTAATGGCAAAAAAAACTTTTAATGCGACTACAAATAAAAAAAGTAGTAATTTTATAAACATTTTTTAATCATTTTTTATTAACAATTAAATTTAAAAAATTATGAAAAAAGTATTATTTACTTTAGCAATTATCGGAGTTATAAGTTTATCCGGTATGAAATCATTCGGTCAGGCAACTACTTTGAATGATCAGCAATTCTCTTATATCACAATGGATTTACAGGGAATTTTGAAACTTACCATGACTACAAATCCACAGGTTGATTTTGTATTTTCTACAATTCAACAGTACAAACAGGGAATTAATAAATTCAATGCAGTTGGTTTATGGGTAGATGCAACAGTTGCATGGGACTTATATGCATACCCAACTAGTGACTACTGGACTCTGATTGAATCTTACTCAACAAACGGTGTTTCAACTAATATTCCTTCTGAAATACTTCAGATTCAAGCTGTAAATGGTTTAGGACAAACAGCTAATCCATGCGTGGGTAGCAATTTCAATACTTTCACAAGTCTTTGGGGTTCTGCTAACAATGGAAATACAAGCATGGCATGGAATTCAGTAAATGCTAACACTCAGTTTGTAGCAGGTGCATTTGGAACAGGAGCAAATCAGCAAATGAATCCGGGAACTGCAAAAAATAATCCTTCAACAAATCAGTTCAGATTACATTATTCATTAAAACCAGGCATCCCTGCAGCATTTAGTGATGCATTAGGTTCATTAACAGCACCAATGGCTCTTCCATTATTACCAAGTGGAGAGGCAGGTTTTGTTCAGCCGGGTTACTATTCGTTAGAAGTAGCTTACTGCTTAACTGAAGATTTATAATAGACCATCTGAAGGCAATTAATTTTGCTTAATAGCTATCAATAATAACATTTAATCCGTGGTAAAAAAAATAATATTATACTTAACATTAACTATAATATTCATTATGAACTATAATAATTCAAGATCACAAGTAGGTCCTTATCTGGCTTTTGACATGAAAGTTCAGCCTGATATTGATTTTACATTTAGTTCAATAAATGATTATATCACAGGAATTACGAGATTAAATGCAATGACATTATATGTAAACAGTGTAGCAGATCCTAGCGGTCTGCCGGGTTCGTTTCAGGGACAGTGGGATCTTTATGTGAATGCCAATACAACAGTTGCAGGACAATGGGATGATTCAGGAATATATTATTCAGGTTCAGGAAATATACCAACAGTGGATATTCTTGAAGTACGGGTAAAAAATACCGATAACACCCCAAAAATCCTTAACTTTTTCAATTTGAGCAGTGCACCGACCTATCTTATAGGTTCAGCCGCAAATCCCGATCCTGCAGTTGCTTGCGGACCAAATCTTAACACTAATACAGCAGGTAGCTATAAAACTTTACCTCAATGCTATAAATTTAACGTTGACTTTAGAATTAAACCGGGTTTATCAAATAATATCCGACTAGGATATTATAAGATTGCCGTAGAATTCACAATAAGCAGTGATTTGTAATTGAGGTATATATGTTTAATGCGATTAAATTTAAAATAATTTAAAAACTTTAAATGATGAAAAAAATCATATTGGTTCTATTATTACTTACAGTATTTGCAGGAATTAATGCTAATGCACAGACTTTTAAACCTCAAATAAGTAGTGCAACAACTATTTGTACAGGGAAAAGTACTGTCATTCTTGCAATGGGAGGATCATACAGTTGGTATTCAAATCCGGCAGGGTTTTCATCAACATCTTCCTATAATACAGTATCTCCTACTGTTACTACCACTTACTACTGTAAGATTTCGAAAGGTACAATGAGTGTTACTAAAAGCGTTAAAGTTACAGTTAATTCTCTACCAACACCAGTTGCAACCGTAACAGGTACAACAACAATTTGTGGTGGAAATGGTGTAACTATTAATGCTACAGGAGGTTCTACATATTTATGGAGTACAGGAAATACAGACAGTATTGTAACAGTATATCCTACTTCAACAACTACATATGTAGTTACAGCAATAAAAGGCGGATGTACTGCTTCAGCTATAACTCCGGTAGTTACAGTAAATCCAAAATTTACTCCGGTACTTACGTCCACAAAGAAAGCATTCTGCAATGGACTTAGTACTACTCTTATGGCATCTCCGGCCGGTTCATCCAACTACTCTTGGGGTACTACTGCAGGATATTTATCAAATGGAGCAAGTTCATCAATATCTGTTTCACCGGCAACTACAACTACATATATTGTAACTGTTACACAAACAGTTAATACAGTTGCATGCACAGGTACAGCTCAGACAGTCGTAATTGTTTATCCATCACCTACATCACCAAGTGCAGGTGTAGATCAAACTATCTGTGGCGGAGTAACAACTACTTGTACAGGATCAGGTGGTAGTTCATATCTTTGGAGTACAGGTTCAACTTCAAACTATATTACAGTAAAACCTGCTGCTACTTCTACATACGATGTTACTGTATCAAGTGCTCAGGGTTGTACTGCAACTGCACAGGCAATTATTACAGTTAATGCAGCACCAACTCCAAGTCTTGACTTTACAGCACAGACAGTATGTACCGGTACTTCAGCAACCTTCACAGCATCAGGAGCTGGAACAGGCACATATTTATGGAGTAATGGCGATGCTACAGCAGCTACTACCATTGCAAATCCGACAGTAACAGCTACTTATACAGTAACAGTTACTGATGCTAATGCATGTACTGCAACAATAAATGCAAAACTTATTGTAAATAAACTTCCTGTACCGGTTGCAAGCAGCAACGTAACTATTTGTCCGGGTACTAGCACAAAATTATCAGTAACAGGTGGTGCTTCAGGTGCAACATATGCTTGGAGTTCAGGTGCATCAACTCAGTATAATACAGTATCACCGGCTGCAAGTACTACATATACAGTAACTGTTACTAATGTAGGCGGATGTAGTGCAACTGCAACAAATTCAGTTACAGTTATTACAGCTCCTACTGCTACAGCAACTGCTACACAAACTATTTGTCAGGGACAAAGTGTTTCAATTACAGCAGGTGGCGGAGCAAGTTACAAATGGAATACAACTGCTGCTACACAAACAATAACAGTAAGTCCTATAACAACTACTACCTATACAGTTTCTGCATATGATGCTAATGGCTGTACTGGTACTACAACAAGCGTAGTTATTGTAATGCCCGGTATTTCTGCAACTGCAGGAGTTGGAGGCACATATTGTTCAGGAGGATTAACTAACACTACTCCTATTCAACTTATGGCTAATAGCGGTGCTAATACATATACATGGCTACCGGCTGCAGGTTTAAGTGCTACAAACATTCAAAATCCAACTGCATCCCCTGTTGCAACAACAACCTACACTGTTACTGTTAATTTCAACGGTTGTACAGGAACTTCATCAGTAGTTGTAATAGCAGGAACATTACCAACTGCAGTAGCTGCTGCAAATCAAACAATATGTCAGGGAACTTCAGCAACTTTTGCACCAACATTTACAAATGGTTCAACATATGTATGGAGTAATGGAGGAAACAGCTCAACACTTAAAGTTAGCCCAAGTACATCTACTACATATTATGTTACAGTAAAATCAAATAATGGTTGTGCACAAACTACATCAGAAAGTGTTACTGTAAATCCAAAACCTACAATTACTGTTACACCATCTTCTCAGACTATATGCAATGGTTCAGGAGTTAACTTAACATATACAGGAAGTTCAACTGTTACCGGAACTACTTATGCATGGAGCGGAGGAGCAGCAGCATCAGCTACAACCGATACAGTTGTTCCTGTTGTATCTTCTACATACACAGTAACAGGAACTACAGCAGCAGGTTGTACTAACACTGCAAAATACTATGCAGTAGTTGTAAATTGTAAAGAAGATGCTCAGAATATTACTTCAAATAACAATACATTTGATGTTAATATTTATCCAAACCCATCAAAAGATTTAATATCTGTTGAAGGTTATTTAACATCTAAAACTGATCTGAATGTTAAAATCATTAACATTCTTGGAGTAAAAGTATTTGAAAATCTTTACACTTCAGAAAATGTAACATTTAAGAAGAATATCGATATTCAAAATTTACCTTCAGGTATGTACATGATGGTTGTTGAATCAAACAATCAGAGAGTTGTTAAAAATCTGATAAAACAATAAATCTAATAATTATTGGCTATTTTAACATTAGTCAATATTAGATAATTATAAAAAGGATGTTATTAAATAAATAGCATCCTTTTTTATTTTATTACAATTATTATTAGTAATATTGTATCATAATTATTAAAAATTCATAAATGCAAAATTGTTAATCTAAGAAACAATACAAACAGCTTATGAAAAAGTATTTATTACTAATTTTATTAATATCTGCAACTAAAATTTTTGCTCAGATAAAAGTTGATGTCGGTCCTGATAAGACAATATGCAAAGGACAGAATGTAAATTTATTTGCCACTGGCTGTGATACATGTAAATGGAATACAGGAGAAATCAGTAATTCTATTATAGTTTCACCACAATATACAACAACCTATAAAGTAACAGGCACCTCTAATGGAGTAACATCTACAGATGAAATAATTATTTCAGTTAAACAACTACCTAAGGCATATGCTGGAAGTGATAAAAACATATGTTACGGAACAAGTGCAACACTATCTGCAAGCGGAGGTATTTCATATTCATGGGATAATGGCAAGGACACATCAAATATTACAGTTCATCCCGAAACAACATCAAAATATAATGTAACTGTTTCAGATGGCAATTGTTCAGCAACTTCATCGGTAGTTGTTTATGTTAATTATCCCGGAACAGTAAATGCAGGTGAAAATCAGACTATATGCAAGGGATCTTCTGCATTATTAAGTGCAACTGGAGGAATAAATTATTGCTGGAGCAATTCAAATTTTCGTTCAGAACAAGTTGTATACCCCACAACAACTACCAATTACAAAGTCACAGCAACAAACTCCGAAAATTGCACAGCAGCAGATAGTGTTATAGTTTATGTTATTCCTCAACCGACAATAACTATTACCCCGGAAAAGACAATATGTAATGGGAAATCAACTGAATTGACAGCTTCAGGAGGTATAAAATATAAATGGAATACAACTTCAAAAGATACCACGGCATCAATAACAGTGAATCCGACAACATCCTATATATATTATGTTACAGTTACTTCTATTAACGGGTGTACTTCATCATCATTTATTAAAATTAATGTAACTAATGTTAATGCTTATATTTCAGGTAAAAATAAAATATGCAGCGGTAAAAGTACAAATCTTACCGGATCAGGAGGTGGTACGTATAGTTGGAGCACAGGAAATACGAGTCAGACAATTTCTATTAAGCCGACGGCAACAACAACATATTCATTGACAACAACTCTTAATGGTTGTACAGAATCAAGTCAAATAATAATTTCAATAATCAATGTTGATATTAATATAAGTTCAGATAGAACTATATGCAAAGGAGACACAGCTATCATTTCAGTATCAGGAGGTGGTTCATATGTCTGGAATACAGGTCATTCAACATCAACGATTAAAGTAGTACCAACTACCAGCAGCACATATATTGTTACAGTATATAATTACGGATGTTCAAATTCAGCAAAATCAATAATTAACGTTACCGATTTTCATTTAAATGCAGGTTCAGATTTAACAATTAACAAAGGACAGACTATTACTCTTAAAGCAAGTGCTCAAAGTGGGATACCATATACATATTTATGGAGCACAGGTGAATCATCTTCAAGCATTAAAGTAACACCAACAAACACTACAACTTATAAAGTAACTATAAGCAATGGCATTTGTTCAGAATCAGATAATGTTGTTCTTACAATAAATACTCCTTGCACAATTTCTGTAAATGCGGGACCTGATTTAACAATAAATAATGGTCAATCAATCACTTTAAAAGCAAATGCTACAGGGGGTTTAGCATATTCATATAAATGGAATACAGGAGATACAACTTCATCTATTACCGTTAAGCCATCAAACAGTTATTATTACTATGTTACAGTAAAAGAAGGAAAATGTACAGCCACTGACTACGTATTTATCAAAGTAAATACGGTAGGTATAAATGAAAACTATATTCCATTTACAGAATCTATAGTTATTTTTCCAAATCCTGCTACCAATAAAATAAATATTATGTTTGGTAAACCTATTGACAATGATTTAAATCTACGTATTTTAAATTATATTGGAGAAACAGTTGGAAAAGCAATAATTAAAACTACCTCCTACCCATCATATAAATTAAATACTTCAGAGTTACCACATGGTTTATACTACATAGAGTTTGAGAATAAAGAATTGCATTTTGTTCGAAAATTTATTAAAGAATAAATATCAGATAACTTTTCTACTTTTGCAAATTATTATTAAAACAGAGAATATTAATTTTCTGTTCAGAAAATTGCTATACAAATTATTATAAATAAATATCAATGAAAAATATTGCAGTAATTACCGGAGGAGAATCTTCCGAAAATAAAATTTCTTTAGAAAGTGCCAAAGTAGTAATAAATAATATTGACAAAGACAAATATATGCCATATCTCATTGTAATAGATGGCATTGACTGGAAATTAAATATTGAGGGGAAAGCAGTTCTTATTGATAAGAATGATTTCAGTTTTACAAATAATAAAACTAAAGTAAAATTTGACTGCGCATTTATAGTAATTCATGGGAATCCGGGAGAAAATGGCAGATTACAGGGATATTTTGATATGTTGCACATTCCATATACAGCTTCCGGGCTACTAAGTTCAGCTCTTACTTTCAATAAATATTTTTGTAAAAAATATCTTGAAAGTTTTAATATTCTGACTGCAAAATCCATTATATTATTAAAAGGAGATAACTTTAAAACGGCTAAAATTATTGAAGAACTTGGTATTCCATTATTTGTTAAGCCCAATAATGGTGGTTCAAGTTATGGCATTTCAAAAGTTAAAAAAGGAGATGAACTTTTTCAGGCAATAATAGATGCTTTTCATTATGATGATGAAATTATCATAGAAGAATTTATTAATGGTAGAGAACTAACATGTGGAGTAATGAAAAGGAATAATCGTATAAGTACATTCCCTGTTACTGAAATAATTACTAAAAATGAATTTTTCGATTCCGAAGCAAAATATGAAAAGAAATCAGAAGAAATTACCCCGGCAAATATACCTCAAAATATTTCAGAAGAATGCCAGGAATTAAGTAGAAAAATCTTTGAAAAATTAAATTGTAAAGGAGTATCAAGAATTGATTATATCTGGACAGGGGAAGAACTTTATTTTCTGGAAATTAATACTATCCCCGGAATGACCGCAGAAAGCATTATTCCAAAACAGGCAGAAGCTTTAGGACTAAATATCAAAGAGTTGTATGATATTCTGATTGAAGAAGCAATTAATAGCAGATATTAGAATAATCAGAGTAGCCCTTTAGTGCTGGGTATCTGCATATTAAGCGGATCTTTGTGAATAGCGGTTTTAAAAGCTTTAGCAAATGCTTTGAAAATTCCTTCTATTTTATGATGTTCATTTTCGCCGGTAGCTTTAATATTAAGATTACATTTTGCTGAATCGGTAAAAGATTTAAAAAAATGATAGAACATTTCAGTAGGGAAATCACCAATTTTTTCTCTTTTAAAAAGTACTTTCCAGACTAACCAGCTTCTACCGGAGAAATCCAAAGCAACCTGAGCCAGACAATCATCCATAGGAAGCATAAATCCATAACGTTCAATACCTCTTTTATTTCCAAGAGCTTTACGGACAGCTTCTCCAAAAACAATTGCAGTATCTTCAATGGAGTGATGTTCATCAACATTAAGATCACCTTTAACTTTCACCGTCAGATTACATAGCGAATGTTTGCCGAATAAGTCTAGCATGTGATCGAAAAAGCCAATTCCGGTTGATATATCTGTAAATCCGGAACCATCAAGTTCCAATCTGATAAAGATATCGGTTTCTTTGGTTTTTCGTGATATCTCCCCTACTCTGTTCCGACCTGCAATAAATTTAAATACTTCGTCCCAGTCAGAAGAACAAAAATCAGCATTACATTCTATATTATCACCAAGGAAAATACTTTTAGCACCAAGATTAAGAGCAAGCTCAACATCAGTAGTCCGGTCACCTATGACATAAGAATTTTTAAGGTCATAGGATCCATCCATATATTTTAGCAGTAATCCTGTCTGAGGTTTTCGTGTATTTTTATTATCATGGGGAAAGGAATTATCAATAAGAATATCATGGAAAAAAATTCCTTCATTTTCCAAAGTTTTTAAAATTTTATTTTGAACAAGATTAAATGCAGATTCAGGGTAGCAGGAAGTACCTAACCCATCCTGGTTAGATACCATAACAAGCTCATAATCCAGTTCATTTACTATTCTATAAAGGTTTCTTATTACTCCGGGATAGAATTCAAGTTTTTCAAGGGAATCTACCTGTTCGTCTTCCGGCTCAAGAACTATTGTTCCGTCTCGGTCAAGGAAAAGTGCTTTTTTCATTTAATAAATAGAGATTTTAAAACAATTAAAAGATGAATTTCAGATTTAAAAATAAGCATTATTTTGCAATATTACGTTTTTTCCGAATAGAATTATCTTTATAATAATAAGATTATTTTACATATCTTTGCACGACAAAATCTTAATGTTATAGCTCCTCTCCTTTACTTATTATTAAAGAGTAATTTAGCTGACATCAGATTTTGAAACTTTAAATGTCAGCATGATAGAAAAAATTAGAATTTCAGGAAAAGAAGTTTTCCCTGTTATTGAAGGTGGTAAAGGTATTGGTATTAGTAATGGTTATACAGCAGGGGCTTTTGCTAAAGTAGGTGCTGTAGGAACATTTTCCGGGGCAAATGCAGAAATTATTGATAAAAACGGGAAACTTATTCCTCTAACTTTTAAAAGTAACAAGAGACTTGAGAGATACATTGAAAGAATCGAATATAGCATACAAGGTAGTATTTGTCAGGCTAGAATAGCAAATGAAATTTCCGGAGGAAATGGTAGAATACATATGAATTTGCTTTGGGGAATGTCAGGGACAGAAAGAACACTTCATGAAATACTTAAAAACACTAAAGGAATATTACATGGAGTTACATGCGGAGCAGGAATGCCTTATAAATTAGGGGAAATTGCTTCTTCTTATAAAGTGTATTATTATCCGATTATCTCTTCGATGCGTGCTTTTAAGGCTTTATGGACAAGAGCATACAAAGATTTCAGAAATTATCTTGGAGGAGTGGTTTACGAAGATCCATGGAAAGCTGGGGGACATAATGGACTTTCAAATAAGGAAAATCCTAAAGAGCCTGAAAAACCCTATTCAAGAGTTGTTGACCTAAGAAATTTCATGAACAGTGTAGGATTACATGAAACGCCAATTATAATGGCCGGAGGAGTTTGGAATCTTGATGAATATAAAGACTGGTTTAATAATTCTGATATAGGCCCTATAGCATTCCAATTTGGAACAAGAGCAATGCTTACCAAAGAAAGCCCAATTTCAGAAGGATGGAAAAGAAAACTTCTTACTATAAAAGAAGGTGATGTTGTACTAAATAAATTCAGTCCAACAGGTTTTTATTCTTCAGCAGTAAATAATAATTTTATCAGGCAACATATTAACATAGTAAACAGACAGATTAATTATTCCGAAACAAAGAATAGTATATTTAACACACCTCTAAAATATAATGAAGATCCTGATGTCTACATTAATAATGAAGATGTTAAAAAAGTTGAAGAATTTAAAACTTCCGGGAATAATATTATGATGAAGACTCCTGATAATACATTGATATTTGTAAGTAGTGATTTTTCAAAGAAAATCATAAGACAACAGGCCGAATGCACAGGATGTCTTGAAGCATGTAAATTCAGTAGCTGGTCTACAAATAAGGAAACTAATTATAATACAGGCATCAGGCCGGATCCAAGAAGTTATTGTATTATAAAAACATTAGGTGATGTTCTTTATGGTGGTGATATAGAAAACGAACTTGTATTCTCCGGCCATAATGCTTTTAGATTTGCCAAAGATCCCTTTTATAACAATGGATTTATTCCTACAATAAAGGAATTGGTAGACAGAATTCTTTCGGGGAAATAACCCACAACCCAACCCCTCTTCTTTGAGAGAAGGCGTAAAAAAACTACTTATCAAGCAATAAACTAAATTATTGTTTGTGCCAAACAGGTTTTATTGTAATATAAAAACGATTTCTAAATCATTTTTTCAGGATTTACCCATTCGCTAAATTGTTCGTCAGTTACAAGACCTAATGAAATAGCTGCTTCTCTGAGGGTAATATTTTCTGAATGTGCCTTTTTAGCTATTTTGGCTGCATTATCATAACCTATATGGGTATTTAAGGCAGTTACAAGCATCAGAGAATTTTCTAGATTTTGTTTTATCCTTGAAGTATTTGCTTCAATGCCGACTACACAATTGTCATTAAAAGAACGGCATGCATCACCAATAAGCTGAGCTGAATTCAACAGGTTATGAATTATCATAGGTTTAAAAACATTAAGTTGAAAATGTCCATTCATACCTCCTATTGTAATAGCAGTATCATTACCAATAACCTGAGCGCAAACCATTGTTAAGGCTTCACATTGAGTAGGATTTACCTTTCCAGGCATAATTGATGATCCCGGTTCATTTTCAGGAAGATGTAATTCACCTATTCCACAACGTGGACCTGAAGCAAGCAGCCTGATATCATTAGCTATTTTCATTAATATAACAGCTAAAGATTTCAGAGCACCTGATGTAGCTACAATAGCATCATGAGCAACGAGAGATTCAAATTTATTAGGAGCTGTTTTAAAAGGCATTTTAGTTAATTTTGCAATAATATCGGCAACAACTTTATCAAATCCTCTTGGTGTATTTATACCTGTGCCTACCGCAGTTCCTCCGAGAGCCAATTCGGAAAGATGCCCTAAAGTATCGGAAAGATGTTTTAAACCATGTTCGAGCTGAGAAACATAACCTGAAAATTCCTGACCAAGAGTAAGCGGTGTAGCATCCATAAGATGGGTCCTGCCAATTTTTACAATTTTTTCAAATTCTTTAGATTTATTTTTTAGAGTATCTAAAAGAATCTGTATTCCCGGGATTGTAATATCAATAATCTTAATATATGCAGCAATATTCATTGCAGTAGGGAATGTATCGTTTGAAGACTGAGATTTATTAACATCATCATTAGGATGAATAATTGTTTTCTCACCGAGTTTACCGCCGGAAAGAACATGAGCCCTGTTGGCAATAACCTCATTAACATTCATATTAGACTGAGTACCTGATCCTGTTTGCCATATTACCAAAGGGAAATGTTCATCAAGTTTTCCCAGCGATATTTCATCGCAAACCTGTGATATTAAAATTGCTTTTTCTTCTGAAAGCACCCCCAATTGCTGATTTGCCTGAGCTGCAGCTTTTTTAAGAATTGCAAAAGCACGAATAATTTCAATAGGCATTTTCTGATTGCCGATTTTAAAATTATTCACTGATCGTTGTGTTTGGGCTCCCCAATATTTATCTGAAGGAACTTCTATTGTTCCCATAGAATCTTTTTCGGTACGGTAAGTCATATTAATAAAAGATTAAATGTTAATTTATAAATCGCTTATTAAATTTATTTTAAAATTTGAGTGACTAATTTTGCAGCATCTTCAAGAGTTATTGCAGAAAAAACTTTAAGTCCTGAAGAATCGATAATTTCTTTACCTATTTCGGCATTTGTTCCCTGAAGTCTGACAATTATAGGAATTTCAATATTTCCAATATTTTTATATGCCTCCACAATACCTTCAGCAACTCTGTCACATCGGACAATTCCTCCGAAGATATTGACCAGAATGGCTTTTACATTAGGGTCTTTTAGAATAATATTGAAAGCTTGTTCCACCCTTTTTGCATTAGCAGAACCGCCTACATCAAGAAAATTTGCAGGTTCACCTCCCGAGAGCTTAATAATATCCATCGTTGCCATTGCAAGTCCTGCTCCATTTACCATACAACCAACATTTCCGTCAAGTTTTACATAATTTAAACCATAACTACCTGCTTCTATTTCAATAGGGTCTTCTTCGAAAAAATCTCTTAGCATTGCAAGATTTGGTTGACGGAATAATGCATTATTATCAAGAACTACTTTAGCATCACAAGCAAAAATTTTATCATCAGAAGTTTTTACTAAAGGGTTTATTTCAATTAAAGAAGCATCAGATTCAATATATGCTCTATAAAGTGCAGGTAAAATATTTGTCATCTCTTTATATGCCGCACCTGATAATCCAAGATTGAAAGCAATCTTTCTACATTGAAACTGAGCGAGTCCGATACAAGGATTTATTTCTTCTGAAAATATCATGTGAGGAGTTTTTGATGCAACTTCTTCAATGTCCATACCACCTTCAGTTGAATAAACCAACATGTTTCTACTTGTCTGTCTATTCATTAGAATACTGATATAGAATTCCTTTGTCTGTGTTTCTCCCGGATAATATATATCCTCTACTATTAGTACCCTTCTCACTTTTTTACCTTGAGGGCCTGTTTGTGGAGTAACAAGTTGCATTCCCAGAATTTTTCCGGAGAGTTCTTTAACCTCCTGAAGTGAACGTGCAATTTTCACTCCACCACCTTTACCTCTTCCGCCAGCATGAATCTGAGCTTTTATAACCCACATTTTTGCACCGGTGGTATTTTGAATTACGTGTGCTGCATCAACTGCTCCATCAGGAGTATCTGCTATTATACCTTCCGGAACAGGAACTCCAAAAGACTTCAAAAGGGATTTACCCTGATATTCATGTAAATTCATATAGTTATATTTTGATTGTAAAGATAAATAATTTTCTTTATAATTATGTTTTATTCTATTATTTTAAATTTATTAAAAAAAATAAAAGTTAAAGTTATATTCATTTTTATCAAAATCTTTATGCGGATCCAAAATAAGGATTATTTTTTTATAAATTTATAATTTTTTTATTTTAATTTAAATTCATTAACTTTGCAAAGATTTTTGAGAATTGTTCATAGGTAAAACAGTTATTAGTTTTTTATCACTTGATTTTGGTTGATATATCTACATTCCTTATTTTCCCTGAAAACTCAAATTCGTTAATTAACATTTTATTTATTTTAATCATTTTAACAATGACAAACATTTTTATTTCTAATTTGAGTTTCAGAGTAACTAATGAAGACTTAAAGAAAATTTTTGATGATTACGGAGAAGTAACATCAGCAAAAGTAATCACAGATGGTTATACAGGAAGATCCAGAGGATTTGGTTTTGTAGAAATGACTTCTGATGAAGAAGCAACAAAAGCAATAGATGAATTAAATCAGGCTGAATTTGATGGTAAAGTAATTAATGTATCTGTTGCAAGACCAAAAACAGAAAGAAGAGAAGGTGGTAACCGCGGAAATCATTTTGGAGGTGGTAACAGAGGTGGCGGTGATGGACAACGCTATAACAAAAGATACTAATCGTTATTTTTTCCAAAAAAAGCCTTACCGGAATATACTGGTGAGGCTTTTTATTTGTATATATCAGAAATTCAATAACTGTTAAATTATTTTATAAAGATAAATTTTCCAATAAGAATTTTTATTATTAAAAATCCTTTCCAATCTAAGCTTATTTTCTTTGTAATTATTTATTTTTAAAGCAGAAAGAACATATTCTCCTTTCATTTGTTTTAATTTATCTGTATTTATCTCAATATTATTAATCACCCTTTTGTCATTTTTTCCAAACATGAAACTACGGCTTAATTTGCCAAGTTCGCTGGAAAATATATAGCAACGACATCCCCAATAGTCATAATATTCCTGCAAGCATTTGTTTTTAGCAAGTTCTTTCATTATAACATATCTGAATTGATGTTTATATGACAATGAATAGTTATTCTGATAGCTGTCCAAAGTATAAAAGCCATTAAATTGAGGAACATTGGGGAACATACCAATACTAACAACTTTGTAGTCTTTTTGTGGTTTACCTATATATTGTTGAATTTCATGGAAAAGTGAAGGTGAAAAAAACTCAGAATATGTAGGTTCATCAATCTTGTTTCCCTTCAATAGTTTTATATTATTGCTAAGCTCTTTGTCACTTTTTAGTTCTATAAATAACTGACCTAAAACAAGAAGAATTACTAATGGATTAAGGATTTTCTGTTTTGCAATTATCTTTAATGAAATAGCAAAAAGAATTATCCAGCAGAATGGTAACAAATGATAAAACCTATTACCCTGAAAGATTTTAAAAAGAAAAAAATCATTACCCAACCATATAATTAAATAGTAATATAGAGGATAGAATATACAAATCGCTAAAATCAAAAATAAAAATAATAATATTAGTCTAATATTGGCTTTAAGCATAAAAGCTATACTTAATGCTAATATTAAAGTACGGAAAATCTGTGTTGTTGAAAAGCTACCTGTATGTTCATGATTATTAAAAAACAAAGAAAGAGATTGATTTAAAAACCATTTTAAATTAACCTGCACCCCTATCAATGGTATATAATTAAATTCGCTCCGGTGAGATACAAAATTTTTACTGAAAATAATTGAATAAATAAGCTGTATATCAACAATAAATACTGTAATACAAAATAAAGCAATTCCAAATAAAAATTTTTTATTAATTTTCTTCTTAAAATATAAATCAACTACTAAAATAAGAGATAAAAAGCATATAATGAATGGAGCTATAAAATAATTAAGTGCATAAAGAGGGAAAAAAATAATAATAATGTAATTCCAGAATTTGGCTTTTACATCCTTTAATAAATTCAAAAAAGCAAAAATTAATAATGGTTGCCCTGAAACTGTAATACCAAAAATTGAATAAAAGGGAATCAGGGCAAAAGCCAAAGAGCATAACACTACAATATATTGAAGTTCAGCTTCTTTTATAAAATGCTTTTTAAGAAGCATATACATTCCCAGAAAGCCTATTGAATGAACTAACATATAATTTATAATGTACGCTACATGAGATTCAAAAAAATAAAATAAAATTACAGTAATATTAAAAGCTGATTTGAAAGCTATTCTTGGAATGCCATTCATTACATTTTCAATCATAGCACCTGTACTTAGATTAAATGCCTGATGACTAATTTTTAGTATATGCAGAAAAACAAATTCACTATCCAAATTATCATGTATAGTAAAATATGAATTACTTTTTAAAATTATAAATGGAGTAAAATAAAGCATCAACAATATTATTGAAAATATTATCGACATATTATTAAGATTAGCCCTATTAATCATTTTGTTTTTCATATTAAAAATCAATTAATTATCATCAGTTTATTTTCAGAAAAACAGCAATTATTATTTTTAACTACCAATTACCATTTTATTTCTACAAAGATATAATTTATTTTGCTTAAAATATAACATTAGATCAAATTATTTTTTTTAAGCTTTTACATTCAATTATAAAGACTTAATTAACATCTTCAATAAGATTAGATAATTACTTCTTAATGATTAAATAAATTGGATTATTTTTGCAAAAAAATAAGGCAAGTTCTTAAAACTATATTTATTGATATGACAAAAATTAAAATTTTACTGTTATTAGCTTTCATTATAATAGTATCATGTAATATAATCGCCCAAACTAATGAGGAATTAAACAAGCTTAAATCGATGGGTGTTACAGATGATATGATTAAAAAGGCAATGCAACAAAAGAGTCAAAATAATACAATTCCTGATACGGGTATATTAAAAAATCTCAATATTCAAAAGCCTTTAATAAACGATAAAAAAGCTACAACTTCACAAAAAGCAGATACATCGAAAACAGACAGTTTATTAACTAAGGAACCACCTGAAAAGAAGCCAAAATATCCGAAAGGAAGAATATTCGGACAGGATTTGTTCAGAAATGAGAATTTATCTATTTATGAAAGAGCAAGAGAAGTAATTGCTCCGCCTAATTATATACTAGGAGTTGGTGATGAAATTAGTATTTCTGTATGGGGGATGGCTGAATACAGCGATGTATTTACGATAAATGAAACGGGATCGATAAATATGAAACAGGTTGGAAGAATATATCTTAAAGGATTAACTTTCGAAAGAGCTAAAGCATTGATCCGCTCTAAGCTTAACCAGTTTATAGATAAATCCAGTACCCATTGTGATATTACATTAACCTATTCCAGAGTAATTACAGTAAATATAGTAGGAGAAGTATTTAATCCCGGTTCATACAGACTGGCAGCAGTCAATACCGCATTTAATGCATTAATAGCAAGCGGAGGACCTAATCAGGAAGGTTCTGTCAGGAATATCTATATAAAAAGAAATGGTGTAATAGTTGATTCTCTTGACGTTTATAAATTTCTAATGAATAAGGAATACAATCTTGATATTTTTCTACAGAATAACGATTACATCATAGTACCACTGGCAAAAAGGATAGCTAAAATTAACGGATGTGTCAGAAGACCACACACATATGAACTTAAACCAAATGAAAATTTAAAAAGTTTAATAGAATATGCAGGAGGCGTAACATCTTCAGCATATACCAAAAATATCCAGGTAAGAAGATATAATGACAATCAATATATTATTTTAGATATAAAATATGATAGTTTAATAAAAGCCCATTCAGATTTTGAAATAAATGAAGAAGACTCTGTAAATGTTAATAAAGTGCCCAATACACTTATGAACACTGTAAAAGCTAACGGTTCTTTTAAAATACCCGGGAACTATGAACTTAAGCCAAACGAAAGAATAACAGACCTGTTAAAGAGAACAGAAGGACTTGCATTTGATGCATATACAGACAATGCTTATCTTATAAGATTAAATGAAGACATGTCAAAATATTATATTCCTATAAATTTAACAAGCGTTCTTTCTGATGTAAATTCAAAAGATAATCTTGTTTTAAAGGATTTTGATGAATTGAATGTACTATCTAAGAATGACTTTAAAGACGAATTTCTTGTCACTGTTACAGGAGCTGTTCGAACACCTAAAGAAATAAAATACGGAAATAGTCTGACACTGAAAGATGCGTTGTATATGTGTGGAGGGATTAAACAACAGGCAGAATTAAGCAGAGTGGAAGTATCCAGAGTACTTGATTTTGATAAAAAAATTAAACAAACAACACCAATAAGATCAATTGTATATACAGTAGAAGTAAAAAAAGATTTATCAATAAGTAAAGATGCTGAGAACTTTTTATTAAATCCTTATGATATAGTATTTGTAAGATCAAATCCTGATTTTGAAATTCCAAAACTTATAAGATTAGAAGGAGAAGTAAAATATCCGGGAGAATATAATATTATGTCAAAAGATGAAAAATTATCCGATGTAATAAAACGAGCGGGAGGATTAACAAAATATGCTTCAGAAAACGGAGCATCAATGTATAGAAAATGGGATAACATAGGAAATATTTATATAGATTTGAAAAAAGCAATAAACAGACAAAAGTCTAAATATAATATTGTTCTATATGGTGGGGATAGTATAACTATTCCTAAGACTCTTGATCTTGTTAATATTTCAGGAGCTATCAACGATGTAGAAAACAAAACTGTCAGTGCCCCATATTTTAATAATAAAAGAGCAAAAGATTATATTATAAACTTTGCAGGAGGATTTAATGAAAACAGTGACAGACGACATACATCTGTTGTGTACCCTAATGGAATAACAAAAGGGACCAGAGATTTTGGAATATTCAGGGTCTACCCAAAGATAGTAAAAGGGGCAAAAATTAAAGTACCTATGAAAGAGGTAATAGTTAAAAAGGAAAGAACTCCTGTTGACTGGAATACAGTAATTGAAAAACTTACTGTTAAAGCAACTGCATTATTAACATTATTTTTAATAATTAAGAATATAAAATAACTTATAATTGACAATTGATAATTGACAATTTGAATAGGTATGAGAGATCATGATCTGACAAGGAAAATAATATTATACGGAATTCTCATCATACTTTTAGTTTCAACCATTGTAATTGGGTATTACACCTTAGGGGATCAAAACAGACATAATACCAAAGCAATAATTGCTATCCCTGAAAATGCATGTATCATAATCGAACTGAAAAATCCTGCGGAATTTCCTTCAGATAATTCTGACCTTAAATCATTTATCGGCAAAGTTTCGGGAGATAATGAACTGAAAATTTTCGGAAATAATCTTTCGGAAATTCAGCGACTTTTATCAGGAAAAGATGATTTCAATGATATTACAAAAGACGGTGTATTATACATTTCTCTGCATAAATTAAGCAACAACAAAACAGCTTGTTTATATTCAATCAACATAAAAGATAAAGAATTACCTTTAAATAAATTCATAAAAGATAACTATGGAAACAGATTCTCTATCAAACATGAACTTTACAAAGGAGTTACAATTTATTCTTTAACAGAAAAAAATGATAAGGGAGAATTTTATTATTTCATTTCCAAAGAAGTATTAGCATGCTGTAATTCACCTGAACTGATAAAGAATTCAGCCGAACAGATAATAAGCCCCTACTCTATTCTTAATGATAAAAACTTCAGTAAGCTTTCTAAATCAGCCGAAATTAAAGCAGATGCAAATGTTTATATCAACTATAATATGTTCCCCGACTTAAGAAATTTTGC
>JAUZOY010000240.1 GCA_030706235.1 Bacteroidota bacterium
TTAAATGGATATGGTAAAAAGGAATATAATCATTATGGCCAGATTTTAGCAAAAGGCTATCTTCCGAATAAATTATTATTTACAAGAGCATTTGATGAATATGACAAAAATGGTAATATTATATCAGAATATACAGAGTCTCTTGATACTGTAAAAAATAAATGGCTGAAAGATTATACACTATCACGTAAATATGATAGTCTTAATAATATGTACTATCAGGATGTCTATGAAAAAAGTGGTGATAGTTTAACATTATATTATAAAGTTCAAATAATTAACAAATATGATAATAATGGACATATTATAGAATATATTGGGCAATCGTATGATCCTCAGAATAATGAATGGGTTAATAGAGCAAAAGTAACAATGAAATATAAAGGTGATTCACTCATTGAACAAATTGAAATGAGTTATAATTCAAGTTCATCTAACTGGACTAATGTTTATAAATGGGATAATATGTATTGGCAAACAAAAAATGATGTAAAATCCTATATAGGTTATAATTATAGTGACACAAGTTGGGTAAAAGATGAATATTATAATTCAGAATACGGTGCTTTTGGGCAAACATCTTCAATTACAATGAAATGGTTAAATAATAAGTGGAATGAAAATTATAGAGACACTACAACTTATGACTCATTTGGGAATGGAATAAGTTATAAAAAAGAAGCTTATTCAATAAATAAATGGAAAATAAGTGAGCAATATGTTAATATAAATAAATATGATGATAATAATAATGTTGTTGAGACTATTGAAAAACAATACAATACTACAAGCAATGTTTTAGAAAATTATGATAAATATGTTTATTATAATTTTGTGAAAGTTGATTTTTTAGGAATAGCTAAAGTATCAAATGAACAATTAAAAATCTATCCTAATCCGGTAAATGAAAATTTATGCTTGAATCTTAAAGATTTTAACAATACTAATATTGAAATTTTTAATGTTACAGGTCAAAAGATTTATACAGGTATAGTAACAGATAATAAAGTTAATGTTTCTGAATTTAAAGAAGGTCTTTATTTTGGAAGAATTTTAAGTAAAGGCAATATTAAAACATTTAAATTTATTAAAAACTAAGGAATTGTTTTGAATATTAATATTGAATAATAGGTGCTAAAGAAAATTTTTTCTCTTTAGCCTACTGTTCCTTCAAGACTAATAGCTAACAATTTCTGAGCTTCTACAGCAAATTCCATGGGAAGTTTATTCAGAACATCCTTGCAATAACCATTAACAATCAGGTTTATTGCATCTTCTTCTCCTATACCTCTTTGATTGCAATAAAATAACTGGTCTTCACTGATTTTTGAAGTAGTTGCTTCATGTTCTACAATCGAGCTGCTGTTTGCTACTTCAATATATGGGAAGGTATGAGCTCCACACTCAGAACCCATTAATAAAGAATCACATTGTGAGAAATTTCTTGCATTTTCAGCTACTTTAACGACTTTAACAAGGCCTCTGTAGCTATTTTCACTTTTCCCTGCGGCAATACCTTTGGATATTATGGTGCTTTTGGTATTCCTGCCGATATGAATCATTTTGGTTCCTGTATCAGCCTGCTGCATATTATTTGTTACAGCAATTGAATTGAATTCACCAATTGAGTTATCACCTTTAAGTATTACTCCAGGGTATTTCCATGTGATTGAGGAACCGGTTTCTACCTGAGTCCAGGAAATTTTCGAATTATTACCTTTACAAATACCTCTTTTTGTAACAAAGTTATAGATTCCTCCGACTCCTTCTTTATTACCAGGATACCAGTTTTGAACAGTAGAATACTTCACTTCGGCATTTTCAAGAGCAACGATTTCTACTACAGCTGCATGTAGTTGATTTTCATCTCTTATGGGTGCAGTACAGCCTTCAAGATAGCTAACATATGCTGAGTCATCAGCAATAAGAAGAGTTCTTTCAAACTGACCGGTATTTGCTGCATTTATTCTGAAATATGTAGATAATTCCATTGGACATCTTATTCCTTTGGGTATATAACAAAAAGAACCATCGCTAAAAACAGCGGAGTTCAATGCCGCAAAAAAATTATCAGTATAAGGAACAACACTACCCATATATTTTTTCACAAGATCAGAATGATTTTTAACAGCTTCGCTGAATGAACAGAAAATTATTCCAAGTTCTGCCAATGTTTCACGGAAAGTAGTAGTAACAGAAATACTGTCAATTACAGCATCTACAGCAACACCGCTAAGCACTTTTTGTTCTTCGATCGGGACACCTAATTTTTCAAATGTTTTAAGAAGTTCAGGATCTACTTCTTCGAGACTATTTAATTTTGGATTTTTTTTAGGTGCAGCATAATAGATTATTTTCTGGTAGTCTATCGGTGGATGATGTAAATGACCCCATGTTGGTTCTTTAAGTGTCAGCCAATGTTTATATGCTTTAAGTCTGAATTCAAGTAAAAAATCGGGTTCTTTTTTCTGTTCTGATATGAACCTAATAATATCTTCAGATAGACCCATAGGAGATGTTTCCATTTCAATTTTAGATACAAACCCATATTTGTATTCTCCCCCGGTTACATCACCAATTATTTTATCTTCATTCTTTTTCATATGACGATTCTTTTAAAAGTGCAAAGATATGAATTATAAACGTATTTGATTCTTTCAAATTATTTCATAGAAGGAGTTAAATCTTACCCCTCTATCCTTTCTCTCAGGCAGGGAGTAGAATTAAAAAACTCTGACAGAATTTTAATTCGGTCAGAGTTGATAATAGATAAGTAATTAAGTTAATAAAATTTATTTTTTCTTTATTTCAACTTCTTCATACCCTTCAATAATATCGCCGACTTTCACGTCATTGAAATTATTAACGTTAAGACCACATTCATATCCGGCAGAAACTTCTTTTACATCATCTTTGAATCGTTTTAGAGAACCAAGTTCGCCGGTAAATACTACAATACCCTGACGTATAACTCTAATTCTTGTATTTCTGGTAACTTTACCATCGAGAACCATACAGCCGGCAATAGTGCCAACTTTGGTAATCTTGAAGATTTCACGTACTTCGATATTACAAACAATTTTTTCTTCATATTCAGGTGCAAGCATACCTTCAATAGCAAGTTCTATCTCATTGATTGCCGCATATATGATTGAATGCAGACGAATATCAATTTGTTCCTGTTCTGCTAATTTTCTAGCTCCAAGAGTAGGTCTTACCTGGAATCCGATAATAATAGCATTTGAAGCAGAAGCAAGCAGAACATCTGATTCAGTTACAGGGCCAACGGATTTATGTATAATGCTTACTTGTATCTTTTCGGTAGATAATCTTAATAATGCATCAGAAAGAGCTTCAATAGATCCATCAACATCTCCTTTAATTATAATATTGAGTTCCTGGAAATCTCCTATAGCTATTCTTCTGCCAATTTCATCAAGAGTAATATGTTTGGTAGTTCTGAGTCCCTGTTCTCTCTGTAATTGAAGTCTTTTGTTAACTATATTCTTAGCTTCTTTTTCATCAATCATTACATTGAATTTGTCTCCGGCTTGAGGAGCTCCGTCAAAACCTAAGATTTGTACAGGCGAGGAAGGTCCAGCCTGGGTTAGTTTGCTACCTCTTTCATTAAATATAGCTTTAACTTTACCTGAATAGCAACCGGCAAGGATAACATCACCTATTTTTAAAGTTCCATTTCTTACTAAGAGGGTAACAACATATCCTCTACCTTTATCGAGAGAAGATTCGATTATTGTTCCTGCGGCTTTCTTTTCCGGATTTGCTTTAAGTTCGAGTAGTTCTGCTTCGAGTAATACTTTTTCAAGTAAAAGTTCAACGTTAATGCCTTTCTTGGCGGCAATTTCCTGAGACTGGTATTTACCACCCCATTCTTCGACCAATAGATTTAATTTTGCCAGTTCTTCCTTGATTCTTGTAGGGTTTGCATTAGGTTTATCTATTTTATTAATAGCAAATATTATAGGTACTCCAGCAGCTTGTGCATGATTAATAGCTTCAATAGTCTGAGGCATTACATTATCATCAGCAGCAATTACAATAATTGCAATATCGGTAATCTGAGCACCTCTGGCTCTCATAGCAGTAAATGCTTCATGTCCCGGGGTATCTATAAATGTGATTTTCTTGCCATTATTCAAAGTAACTTCATAAGCACCAATATGTTGAGTTATACCTCCAGCTTCACCTGCAATAACATTTGTTTTTCTTATATTATCAAGCAAAGATGTTTTACCATGATCAACATGTCCCATTACTGTAACAATAGGGGCTCTTTCATAAAGATCTTCACCCTCATCTTCTTCTTCTTTTATAGCTTCCTGAACTTCTACGCTCACAAACTCAACTTTATATCCGAATTCTTCAGCAACTATAGCTAATGTTTCAGCATCAAGGCGTTGGTTAATTGATACGAAAATACCTAAAGACATACAGCTGGATATAATTTGCGTAACAGGAACATCCATCATTGTGGCAAGTTCATTGGCTGTAACAAATTCAGTAACTTTTAATATTTTCTTTTCTTCTTCCTGCTTTTCAATGTCCTCCATCAAATGCTTGCTTACTTCCTCACGTTTCTGTCTTCTGTATTTGGAAGATTTTGATTTTCCTGAACCACCAAGTCGAGCAAGAGTTTCTTTGATTTGTTTCTTAATATCTTCTTCACTTAATTCGACTTTTGCTTTTTCTTTTTCTTTTAAGCCATGAAGTTTTCTTTTAGTTTTATCTTTTTCAGGTTTACCTAAA
>JAUZOY010000241.1 GCA_030706235.1 Bacteroidota bacterium
GGAGCGGTAACAGGAGGTATTGTTGGAGGACTTATTGATTTAGGTATACCTGAAAACAGAAGCAGACAATATGAATCGGATATTAAAGCAGGAAAAATTCTTTTCAGCATGAGAACTGATGAAGATAAGATAGACCAAATCGGATCGATATTAAGAAACAATGGAGCAGTAAGTGTAGACAGGTACTAAATAAATTGCTGCTAAATAAAAAAGATAGAAATATTTTCTATCTTTTTATTATGCAGAAGCGATTATTGGCTCACAGGTGCTGAAGGGGTTTGAGGCTGAGGTATATCGGTTGCCGGCGGATTATCTGCATCATCTACTCCTTGCACAACAGTGGGTGCATTATTTGTCTTTGGAGGAGTGACTGGTTTTTCAGCCGGTTTTGTTGCTGGTTGTGTTGCAGGTTTAGTAGTAGGTTTAGTAATAGGTTTTACAGTAGGTGTTGTAGCAGGTGTTGTAGGTTTGGCAGCGGGAGTCGCCCCTGCAGCTTTCTTTGTGCCCCTAAGGAGTTCCTCGTTCAGCATTTTATAGTAGCTGGAATAAATCTTGCCGCTGCTGATTACTTTTCCATCAATTTTTACTATTTTATATGTGTCTACAACGTAGCCGGTGTGACCAGGCTGCCTCGGAACAGGGTTTACCTTTCCGGCTGGAAGAGTTGGGTCATCGATATATATGGTCTTATATGGAGTGGTCTTTATAATCTTTGATGAAACTTCAACAGTTTTTTTTGGATTTTCATTTGTTCCGGTCAATGAGAAAAAGATTCTGCTGTTTGTAGTCCAGCAGTTAATCTTTATAGGCCATTTTGTTGAGTTCATGAATTTGAAATCAACGGAACCGTAAGATACAGTAGCATCCATTCCCAACGGAACGTATGTGACTATAAATGAATGATTCAAGCGGGATATTACCTTGAGATCCGAACGGAGAACTGCATTGTAAAGAGTTGTAGATACCTGGCATAGTCCTCCGCCTATACCTTCAACCAATTTTCCGCTTGAATAGGTTATTGCTGTCTTATATCCCAATGCAGCAGTTCTGTCTCCTACAGTATTGTTAAAAGAGAAAACCTGTCCGGGAGCCAGTATAGTATTATTGACTTTTGACACGGCAAGCCTCATGTTTACTACCCTATTCCGGTTGTTTTGGGTGCTCTGATTGAATAGTGTAGAGTATGTATAGAGGGTATCCTTAAAAAGGCTCTTATTCAGCGATTCAACTGTTACCTTAGGATATACGTAGCTAACAGGCAAAACTGATTCGGTATCTTCCTTTTTATTTAGTTCGGAAACTATTTCTGCAAGCTTTGATTTATCTATGGTTCTTCCTGTCACCTCGGGAGTTATTGTGACTTTGTTGTTTTGTACCGTAAGCGCTGCATCTTTTTCAGGAACGCTGATTTTTTTGAATATTTGTTCTACATCAATTTGCTGCGGAGGAGCTTTTACTACAGGTACCTCTATAGTTCCGCCTTCACAATTAAGGATCATCTTTTTAAGCTTATTTGCAGCATAGTTTTTGTCCATATTTTCACCGTGATGCCCGGAGCAGATTCTTGCTGATTGATCTGAAAAGTACATTTTAGGTCCGGCTACGGTTACTAATGTTTTGTCATATACTGAATCTATTATGTCATCTACCTTTTTCTTATCATAGCTTACACTGATATTAAATCTTTTCTTATTAAAGCTGGAGTCAAATATGTCTGCCAGTTTACTGAGTACATTGCCTTTTCTGCCGATGGAATATGCCTTATCAACTGCGGCGGATATTTCATAAGTTGCATTTATGTCTGAAATCTTGAAGCTTTCAGAAGTATCCTTGCATTTCAACTTTATTGTACGTTTAGGAATATTGGCTTGAAATTTTTCAGTAAGTATGATCTTTGCCTGTTTGACTGTCTTATTGCCTACATAAGTATTGTTTATGTAAATTCCTTTATAAATAGTTTTCTGACTTAATATGCTGCTGAAAAGTATTGCAGAAGCTATTACCATTACGACTATAAAACCAATTAGTGAAGCTGCTATGATATTCTTCCTGGTAGACTTAAAAAATTTGAAATACTTCTTCTGAAGATTAGGATCAAGGCCATTCAATTCTGTATCCATTTTTTCACTCCTATTTTTCAGTGCTTTTGAAAGCTGCATGTTTAAATTATATAAACCTTTAAGCCTTTCAAAAAACATTCTTTTATATTATCGCAGTATTATATTAAAAACTCAATATCTTTTATGTTTCAAATATGTTACATTTTATGAATAGATTAAATATAGATTAATTATAGAAATAGATATAAAAAAGTATTAATATTAATTATGTAAGTCAATTATTCATATAAATTGCTCACGTGTTCCGGAGGAAAACATGAATAGATTCAATCAAGAGGAATTTGTCCGATTATCTTCCAGATTTAATGAACAGCCTTATTTGAGAGATGTTTCTTTGCATTATTCAAGCGGTAATTTTTTTAATTCAATGAAAAGATCTATTGAAAAAGATAGGTGCGGGGAGGTTGTATTTGCCGTTATCAGACCTAATGGCAAAATAATCAGCGTTACTTGTCCCGAGTATCCCAAAGGTATCTTCAGAATACCTACCGGCGGAATAAGGCATGGAGAGGATATTATAAAGGCATTGTTAAGGGAGATAAAAGAAGAGCTTGGATTAAATGTAGACATAATTAGTTTCCCAGGTGTATTGAAAATTAACTTTGAGTATGAAAGTGATAATGTCTTGTTCTACTCATATATTTTCATACTTCGTGAAAAAAGCGGAAAACTGCTTGATGATGCAACAGACGACGAAGTAAGTGAAGTGAGGGAAGTAGACGTTGAAGGGCTGGAGCAGATCGTTAAGGATCTTGGAAGGATATCAGGAAAATGGGGTGACTGGGGTAAATTCAGAAGCCTGACATCGAACGCGGTTTTGGAATACATTAGGAAAGAATAATGGGCCATGTTCAGCCACTAATGAAAATTAACCTAATAATATTTTTGCTGAATTTAATGAGGTACTTATGAAAATTTTACTCTTAAGTGATTCGCATGGAAATATTTTTAATATTCATAGGGCCATAGATAAAAATATGGATGTCGATATCATTATACATCTTGGCGATTGTATAAAAGACATTCTGCAGGTTAAGGAATCATATCAGGGTAAGAATTTTGAGTTTGTTGCAGGCAATAACGATTGGGCAGCTGAAAGCTTCAAAGAAAAGGTTGTGGATATGGCAGGGGTTAAGGTGATGCTTGCACATGGGCATATATATAATGTTAAATTCAGTTACAACAGCCTTATCTCAAAAGCAAAATTGATAGGAGCTGATGCAGTTTTTTTCGGACATACGCATCGGGCGGAAGAATTGTATACTGAAAACATACTTTTGCTTAATCCCGGAACCATAGGCTCAAGTACACAGTCAGACAGGCCTACATACTGCATAGTTAACATCATAGAAGGAAAGATTAAGGTAAAATTTCAAAGTGTAATATAATTTTTTGACAGAATATTAAGACTTATTGAAGTATAAAATTGGTAAATTCTGTTTATACTTATATTGTGTAAAACAATGTATGTAATTAGGAGAGTATAAATGGAAACAAATTATTATGCTCATAAGCGTATAAGAAACAACAGAAAAATAGTGAGTCTTTTGAAAAGGATAATAGGAAAGAAAAAGGCATTACCTGTTAATGAATTTGATGAAGACCGCGAGTTGATAGAAAATATCAGAAAAGCAAAAATGGATTGGATCAATGCCAATCAGAACTTTGAATATGCAGGTGAACAGGGAATAGTCGATTATTATACATACAACATCAAAGCATGTCAGGTCAAGTATGAATACTATATAAAGCTAGCGAAACAAAGGGGCTTGCGACTTGAGCGCATTGATGAGACGAGTTCAATAACTAAATAATATAATGAGCTGTATATAATAATCCAAATAAAAAGGATTATTTTTTTTATAAAGAAGCAGTTTAAAACCAAAGCCGCTCAGTGATGATTTATATATAGTAATATTTTAGAATGTTTGTACATATTTATAATCAGGCATGCAGACTTAATTCGGAGATGAGACTGTGCATGTAAAGTTCGATACTTTCCTTATATACATAACTGGGGCTGCTTTACTATTAATTCTGGGGAGGCTGTTTACAAATAAAATGAAATACATAGGTAAGATAATTTCAAGCATCTTAATCGGCGGAATAATTATTGCTGTTATAAACTTTATCGGTAGTTATTTTGATTTTAATATACCTTTGAATCTGATCAGTGCTTTTATAACAGGTATTCTTGGCTTACCGGGTATAATAATGCTTGTAATACTGAAATATACACTTCTTATGTAATGCTCTGTATTTCCCGTTGCATTATGCAAGATTTGTTGAAAAATGTATTTATAAATTGTAAGGTTGTGCATATTATACCAAAACAAGACGAACTTTTTGTTAATAATTAACAAAACAATATACCATATATTGACATGGAGCTGAACCTGTAATAACATATGGATGCAAAATAATAATATAATTTTATCTGGTATTTGTCATATAAATATTGAATTGGTGTTGTCATTATTAGTCCTATTTTATAGTTTATATAAGGAAATATGTTTAGAAACC
>JAUZOY010000242.1 GCA_030706235.1 Bacteroidota bacterium
TAGCATGCATCATTATTAACATACCTTAACCCTTCATCAACCGCCTTCTTATCAATTGACGGTAGCACCTCTATATTAAACCCTTCAGTATTAAATGCATTTTCTATAAACTGAAAATGTATTGGAGACATCTGAGGGCAAAGTATAGTATGCCCAGCTTTCATTTCTTTTGTAAATATTATTCTCTTATGGGGTTTATATGTTTTATCTGATTTAAATTCGCTTTTATCTCTTTCTTCAAGTGCAGCTCGAAGTGACCTTATCCTTATTTTTGCAGCTCCGAGATTGCTTCCTTCATCTATTTTAAGTACTGTATAAATTTTTTCATGCCCATTTAATATTTCCTGAACCTGATCTGTTGTGACAGCATCTAAGCCGCAACCAAACGAGTTTAACTGAATTAGTTCCAGATTTTGCTGTGTAGCAACTAAACTTGCGGCAGCATATAATCTAGAATGATATACCCATTGATCTACGACTCTTAGCGGCCTTGCAACTTTTCCCAAATGTGCTACACTATCTTCTGTCAAGACTGCCATGCCAAAGTGTGTAATAATCTCAGGTATGCCGTGGTTAATTTCAGGGTCAATATGATAAGGCCTCCCAGATAAAACTATACCTTTTTTATTATTCTTTTTTAAATATTCTAAAACTTCTTCACCTTTTTTCTTAATATCCTTTTTTACGTTTTGTTCTTCCCTCCATGCAGCATCAACTGCCTTTGATATCTCACTTTTATTTATATCAAAACACTTTAATTCATCAAATAATCGTTCTTTAAGCCGTCCTTTATGTTCTAAAGGCAAAAATGGATTCATAAATTTTATATCATTTTCTCGTAATACATCCATGTTATTTTTTATTACTTCTGAATATGATATTACCATCGGGCAATTATATTGATTGTCAGAGTCTTTATGTTCTTTCTTTTCGTAATTTATACATGGATAAAATATATTCTTAATACCATCATTAATAAGTGATATTATATGCCCATGAACAATCTTGGCTGGATAACAAACCGACTCAGATGGAATTGTTTCAATACCTAATTCAAATATTTTTTTAGATGATTTTGGCGATAGTACTACTCTGAATCCAAGTTGGGTAAATAATGTATACCAAAACGGATAGTTTTCATATATATTTAAAACTCTAGGTATGCCGATTTCTCCGCGATGAGCTTTTTCAATATCCAATGGTTTATAATCAAAAATTCTATTGTATTTGTACTCATAAAGATTTGGCATGTCATTTTTAGCTTCTTTTCCAATTCCTCTTTCGCATCTGTTTCCCGATATAAAATGTTTATTATTATAAAATTTACTGATTGTGAGTAGGCAGTTATTTGTACAGCTGCCGCATCTACGTATATTAGTCTCAGAAGAAAATTGGTCTATTTGTTCCTTGTTTAGAAGTGTACTAGTATTCCCTTCTTCATACCTTTCTTTTGCGATTAATGCAGCGCCAAATGCGCCCATTATACCAGCAATGTCAGGTCTTACCACTTCACGCTGTGCAATTCTTTCAAAACTTCGTAAAACTGCATCATTATAGAATGTTCCACCTTGAACAATTATTTTTTCCCCTAATTCATTCGGATCTCTCATTTTAATAACTTTATATAGGGCATTTTTTATTACTGAATACGAAAGCCCTGCTGATATCTCTCCAACAGTTGCTCCTTCTTTCTGTGCCTGTTTAACTTTTGAATTCATAAATACAGTACATCTTGAACCCAAGTCAACAGGGTTTTTGGCCAAAAGTGCTGATTTTGCAAATTCTTCGACGCTCATATTTAATGATTTTGCAAATGTCTCAATAAATGAACCACATCCTGAAGAACATGCTTCATTTAGCATAATACTGTCAATTATGCCGTCTTTAATCCTTAGGCATTTCATATCTTGTCCGCCAATATCCAGTATAAAGTTAACACCAGGCAGGAAAAATTCGGCTGCTTTATAATGTGCAATTGTTTCAATCTCACCTATATCTATTAATAGAGCAGATTTAATTAATCCTTCTCCATAACCTGTTACAACTGAATTAACAATTTTTATTTTAGATGGCAGTTTTGAATACAAATCTTTTAATATATTAATGGTTGATTGAAGGGGACTTCCCTCATTACTTCCATAATATGAATATATTATATTGCCTTGTTGATTAATGAGTACAACTTTTGTTGTGGTCGAACCTGCATCAATACCAAGGTATGCATTTCCACTGCTTTCATTTAAATTGTTTCTTTTTGCACAGTTTCTTAAATGTCTTTTCCTAAACTCTTTTAGTTCATCTTCATTTTCAAATAGAGGCTCTAGTCTGTCAACATTATGCTCAACTGAACTTTCTAATTTAACTAGCCTTTCATTTAGAGAATTAAATGGTATTTGTCTTAACTTTTTTGATGATAATGCAGCACCTATTGCAACAAAATATTCTGCATTTTCAGGAAATACAACTTCATTTTCTTTCAAATTCAGAGTAACTATAAATCTTTTCCTAAGTTCGGATAAAAAAGACAGAGGACCTCCTAAAAAAGCGACATTACCTTTTATAGAACGGCCACATGCAAGCCCGCTAATTGTTTGATTAACAACTGCCTGAAATATTGATGCAGCAATGTCTTCTTTGTCAGCACCCTCATTCAATAAAGGCTGTATATCTGTTTTTGCAAATACACCACATCTTGCAGCAATTGGATAAATTACTTTGTAATTTTTTGCAAGTTCATTTAATCCTGTCTCATCAGTTTGAAGCAAGATTGCCATTTGGTCTATAAAAGCTCCAGTCCCTCCTGCACAAGTCCCGTTCATCCTTTGGTCAATCTGGTTATCAAAAAAAGTTATTTTCGCATCTTCTCCACCGAGTTCAATAGCAACATCTGTATGAGGAATAAAGGCTTCAATTGTTCTTGAGCATGCTATTACTTCTTGAACAAAATCAATTTCAAGCCATTTAGATACTGATAATCCTCCCGAACCAGTTACCATAACAGTTATTTCATTATCCCTATAATTATTGTAAGCCTCTTCTAACAACTCTATAATTGTGCTTTTAATATCAGAAAAATGTCTCTTATATCTTTTATATAGAATATTATTTTCATTATCTATTACAACAATTTTCACTGTTGTTGAGCCTACATCTAGTCCTACATGCAACAATCTCCCCATAAAAAACAGCTTTAATAAAGCTGTATTCACCTCCAAAAAATTACGTACATAATCGAAATTATAAATATTTTGAATTGTTATGTTAATTTAATTATATCTTAGATTCAATAAATGCAAGTACTCTAGCATAAGTTAATATAATATATTTTTTATTTTATTTCTTTATGATAATTTAACTCTTAAATAGTTATTTTAAATAATTATGAATGTGGGAAGGATAACTTTCTTATATTATAATAAAAACAGACAAAAAAGGCAATATTTTTTGTTATAATGTTAATTATTGACACAAATAAACACCTTTAAAGGTGTTTATAAATAAATTATTTTTGCTTTTTAGGCAGCAATCCAAAATATTGATAATAGTAGCATTGTATTCTTCCATTAAAGAGTTTTCTATTTTTGCTTGCCCTTTTACCAAAACACCTTTCAAATTCAGGATAAGCAGTTAATATAAAATATGACCAATTGTCTAATTTATCAAAAACTTGTCCCATAATTTTGTATAGTTTTTCAATCTCCTTTGCATTTCCCAACCTTTCACCATATGGGGGATTCGTAATTATTACACCATATTTTTTCTTACTGCTAAAGTCTTTTACATCTAGTGTTTGAAATGCTATATAGTCTTCCACACCCGCTTTAACAGCATTTTCTCTTGCAGTTTTTAATAGTTTCCCGTCAATATCTGATGCAAGTATCCTAAATTCATTGCTGTTTATAGCATTTCTTGCAAATGAGCGGCTTTCCTCCCATAATTTCTTAGGTATCAATTCCCAACCCTCTGATACAAAACTTCTGTTTAAACCTGGAGCAATATTTTTACCGATTAATGCAGCTTCTATTGCAATTGTCCCAGAACCGCACAGGGGATCTGCTAATATTCTTGAAGGTTCCCATTTGCTTAGCATAACTAATGCCGCTGCTAATGTCTCACGTAGTGGAGCTTCACCTGAATTTTCTCTATATCCTCTTCTATGTAGTCCTGGACCCGTTGTATCCAATGTCAGAGTTACAATATCTTTTAGTATTGATACTTCTATTTCATATTCTGCACCATTCTCTGAAAAATCATCTTTTTTATATTTTCTCTTCATTGATTCTATTACTGCTTTTTTTACAATAGACTGACAGTCAGGCACACTAAATAATTTGGATTTAACTGATTTTCCTTCAATATGCATGAAACCATTTACAGGTATATAATCTTCCCATTTTACAGACTTCGTTCCTTGAAATAACTCTTCAAAGGTTTCTGCATTAAATTCTGCCATTTTAATTAACACTCTTCCTGCTGTTCTTAGCCACATGTTGCATGTAACAATGTCCCTTTCATCACCTTCAAATATTACCCTTCCGTTTTCTACTATTAAATTATCATATCCTAATTCCGTAAGTTCATTTGCTACGACTTTTTCTAAACCAAATGTAGATGTTGCAAAAAGCTTTATTGAAAAA
>JAUZOY010000243.1 GCA_030706235.1 Bacteroidota bacterium
ATGGTCAGGCGACGGTACATGCAGAAGGTGGTACCTTACCATATACCTACCTGTGGAATAATGGACAGACAACACAAACAGCAACTAATCTTCCGGTCGGAACGTACGAAGTCACAGTCACTGATCAGAATGGCTGTAGTATTGTTGTAAATAGTATAAATATAACTGAACCATCGACATTAAGTGCTACAGCAACAGTAGACAAGACGATAGACTGTAACGGCAACAATAATGGTCAGGCGACGGTACATGCAGAAGGTGGTACCTTACCATATACCTACCTGTGGAATGATGGTCAGATCGACTCAACAGGCATAAACCTAACCGCAGGTACCTATACAGTTACAGTAACAGATAAAAATACTTGTACAGTTATAGTTAGTGTTGTAATAACGGAACCGTCAAATTCGCTTATGGTGACTGCATTTAAAATCAACGATGTTTTATGTAATGGAGAAAGTACCGGAAAGGCATATGCAATTACTACCGGAGGTACAGGAACTTATAAATATAAATGGTCTGAATTTTCACAGACAGATACCATAACTGATCTTTCTGCAGGAAAATATTTGGTTACTGTGACAGATGATAATAAATGTACCGATTCTGCAAGTGTAATTATCAAACAACCAAATAGCTTAAATGCTCAGCCTATTAGGGTTAACGTAAATTGTTATGGGCAGAAAACAGGATCGATAGATATGTTGGTATCCGGAGGAACAATTCCTTATAAATATTTATGGTCTGATGGTGAGACTACAAAAGTTATTAATAATTTAAATGCCGGAAATTATACCGTTACAATTACAGATAATAACAATTGTACGGATACAATGTCTATAACTATTGATCAGCCTCCATATCCGCCATTAACAGTAAGTATGACTAAAACAGATATAGCATGCTTTGGAGAAAATACCGGTAAAATATCTCTGAATGTAATAGGCGGAATTCAACCATATAAATATCAATGGTCAAATAATGAGAAAGTTAAGGATATAGATAGCTTGTCAGCAGGTGTATATAATGTTGTTGTAATAGATAATAACGGATGCGATACCAATGCAACAGTAACATTAATACAGGCTCCAACGCCTTTGGTTATGACATCCAATTCAACAATGCCAAAATGTTTCGGTTCGGTAAATGGCAATATAGACCTCACTGTTTCCGGAGGAATACCGCCATATAACTATTTATGGTCGAATGGTAAAACTACACATTTTATAGATAGTCTGTCTGAGGGCTCTTATACAGTTACAGTTACTGACAGTAATACGTGCAGTAAGAGTAAAAATATAATATTATCCCAACCTGACTCACTTTCATTAATTCCTAATGCAACGGATGTATCATGTTATGGTGAAAATACAGGAAATATCAAGCTGAAAGTTACCGGCGGAACACTTCAATATAATTATTCATGGTCAAATAGCAGAACTGATACTGCAATATATAAACTTCCTGCAGGAAAATACCGGGTAACAGTTACAGATAAAAATAACTGTACTATAACTGACCAAATTACAATATCTGAACCACCACCTCTTGATGCTAATTTTAATAAAAAAGATGTAACCTGTTATGGGGAAAAAACAGGTTATATTAATGCAATTGCTCAGGGGGGAACACCTCCATATATTTATTTGTGGAGTAATAATATTCAAAGTCAGAATATAGAGTATTTATCAGAAGGAACCTATACTGTAACAATAACAGATAAAAAAGGATGTCATATTAATAAGAGTTTGACTATATCAGAACCCGATTCAATAATAGCTCAATTTACTTCCGGAAATTTGAAATGTAATGGAGATAAAAACGGATGGATACAAATAGTTAAAGTAATAGGAGGGGTTGGAAATTACAGGTATAAATGGAATACAAATGTAAAAGATACATTAAATATTATAGATTCTTTATCTGAGGGAACGTATACTGTTACAATTACAGATAAAAATAATTGCAATGTAATTAATTCCGAATTCATAACAGCTCCACTACCACTGAAACTTAAGATTTCTGGAGATACTTTGATATGTCCAAATTCGACTTCAAAATTATTTGCTGCCGGAAGTGGCGGAACTAAATTTTCAGGAAATGAGGAATATATATATAGGTGGAATAATATACCACAAAGCATTTCATATCAGGCAGTAGTTGTTTCGAAAGATACTTCTTATAATGTCTTTATTGAAGACTCCAATGGTTGTCATTCATCAACACAAACAATAAGAATATCAATATATAAGCAGATTAATCTGAATCTGATCTTATCATCTGTTCAGGATACTTTCTGTATAGGAACGCCGGTAACAATAAATGCATTGGCTACAGAGGGAAACGGAAAATATTCTTATAAATGGAGCAATGGTTCCATATTTCAGAGTATTACTGTAAGTCCATCTGTTAAAACAATATATAAAGTTACCGTTACAGATAATTGCACTCAACCTGTAGATATAGCTGATACAATTAATGTCTATCCCAAAACAAATATCAGTTTAACTGCTGACAATGCATCGGGATGTCCTCCATTGGATGTTAACTTTAATACTAATAATAAGAATATTAATTCGTACCAATGGGATTTTGGAGATCCACAGTCAGGAGCAGAAAATTATGCAGGTACTTCTTCACCATCTCATTTGTATTATAATTCAGGGGTCTATAATGTATCTGTAACTTATACAGATAACAATGGTTGTAAATTCCTTTATCCTGCAAATAGTTTGGTTAATGTATATCCAAAACCTACTGCAGATTTTAAAACAGATCCTTCCGTAATTGATATGTCAAATTCTGTTGTCAATTTTATTGATTTATCCAACGAAGCAATTAAATGGTCATGGAATTTCGGAGACAGTATATTTGATCCGAAAAACAATACATCAAGGCTTGAAAATCCTGTACATGAATACAAAAAAGCTGGGGTTTATAATGTAAAACTTGCTGTGAAAAATTATTATGATTGTTATGATACTATAGTTAAAACGCTATTTTTAAAAGAAAAATATAAATTTTATGTGCCTAATACTTTCACTCCGAATGAAGATGGTACTAATGATTTATTTATGCCTGTAGGTAATTTAATTTTTAATGGAAACTTTGAACTGTATATTTTTAATCGCTGGGGTCAGGAAATTTATTCAACATTTGATGTTAGTAAACCATGGAATGGTAAATATCACGGAACAGGCGAAATGGTTCAGGATGGAGTGTATGTATGGTTATTAATTCTCCATAATATTGAAGGTAAGGAAGAAAGACATTACGGAAACGTAAATGTAATACATTAATTAACCATTGACAGTTAACCATTAACCATTAATTTCTTCCACCAGTATTGAAATACAATCAGAGTCCATATCTGAGCGGTAATGTCTCCCGGATTTGTACTGAATAACCGGGTTTTCAATTCATTTATAACTACCGGATTGAAAATATTCTGTTCTTTAATATAATTGTCTTCCAGTAAGTCGCTCTCTATCATGGATCTTAATTCATTTTTCATCCATTTTAGCAAAGGTACTTCAAAGCCATGTTTTGGACGATTATATAATTCTTCAGGAAGCATATTACGGAAAGCATCCTGCAAAATTCTCTTTCTCATATTGGAATTTATCTTGTAATCTGATGGGAGAGAGAATGCAAAATTAACTACTTCGTAATCCAGAAATGGTGTTCTTACTTCTAAAGAATTTGCCATAGACATCATATCAACTTTCACTAGCATATCGTTTTGAAGTACATTAAGCATGTCTGAGTAAAGTACATCATTTATGCCGGAACCTTTTCTGATGTATTTGAGTACATCATCTTTTCTCCTGTTATATTCATCATAGTCAGGCTTTTCATTCAACATTTCATTTACGGAACTTTCACTCACGAAGCTACACCATTCCCAGTAACGTTCCCGGGGTGTTAATTCCATCCCCGATTTAAACTTGTCGATTTGCCTTATTTTATTGGCAAATTTTGAATTTCTGGATTTAGGAAGAAAGCTTAATAATGGAGAAGCGAATTTCAGAAGATTTAATGTAAAATCCGGATTCCTGAGTTTTAATTCTGCAGCATGTTTATTATATCCTGCAAATAATTCATCTGCTCCGTCACCGGATAATGCTACAGTCACATGTTTCCTTGTATATTTAGAAAGAATATTAACTGCAATAGCTGAAGAATCACCAAATGGTTCATCAATATAGTTCAGAATATCAAACAGATTTTCAAATAATGTGTCATTTGATAATGAGAATGTTGTGTGCTTTGTTTTGTACTTATCAGCTACAAGTTCAGCATATTTTGTTTCATCAAAGAATGGTTCATCTTTGTACCCGATTGAAAAGGTATTCAGATGTTCAGTATGCTTGCTGGCAAGAGCAACTATTACAGAAGAGTCTATGCCTCCGCTTAAAAAAGCACCAAGGGGAACATCTGATATCAGTCTGCGTTCAACGGATTTGTCAAGTAATTGAATTAGTGTTTTTTGTGCCTCATCGTATGATAAAGACTCATTTACGGAACTTTCAGGAATAGAATAATATCTGTTTTCTTTAATTTCTTTTCCCTTGATTTCAAGATAAGTTCCTGCACCAACTTTTCTGACATTTTTAAAAATAGAGTAGGGTGC
>JAUZOY010000244.1 GCA_030706235.1 Bacteroidota bacterium
CTGACATTTGCCATACTGACAGGTTGTCCGCCACCGCTATTGTTGGTTACGGTAATGATTACAGCACCGATATTTTCAGGTTTATATTTCGATATTGTTTCCTCGAGTTTTGCAACATCCACATTTCCTTTAAAAGGATGAATTAAAGATGGATGAAGAGCTTCCTTAACAGGTATATCAATTGCCGTTGCACCTGAATATTCAATATTTGCTCTGGTAGTATCGAAGTGAGTATTACTGATGAATACTTTTCCCTTACCACCTAAATAACTAAAAATAATTCTTTCAGCAGCTCTACCCTGATGAGTAGGTATAATATGTTTATAACCGGTAAGTTCAGTAATTCGCTTTTCCATTTTCTGCCAGCTTCTTGCCCCAGCATAAGACTCATCACCAATCATCATTCCTGCCCATTGATTTGCGCTCATTGCAGATGTACCGCTATCAGTCAGAAAATCTAAAATTACATTCTGAGAATTTAACAGAAACATATTATAATGAGCTTCTTTAAGAAATTCTAATCTTTCTTCTTCAGTACTCATATAAACAGGCTCAACCATTTTAATCTTAAATGGCTCTATTATAGTTTTGAATTTCATTTTCTTCTTTATTATTTAATAGTGTCAATTAATTGAAACGGCTCGTCTTCAATACCTTTCATTAATAAATCATAATTGGTATATCCTTCCTTAGGGATAAGAATATTATAACGTTTTTTACTTGGATTAGGAAGATTTGTTTTTCTTAACCAAGGGTTAAGTTCTTTTAAAATTCTATAACTAATTTTATATTTTATGGCAAATCCAGGCAAATCAGATATTGAAGAATCTATATTAACAAAAACCGTTGGTATTGGAGGATAAAGATCTTTTTTACGAAGATAGTATCCATAGTTTCTTGGGTTTGAAATAATAAGTTTAGCTGAAAGAATTCTGAATATATATCTTGATGTTTCCTGGTTAAGATACAAATCATAATAATTCAATGTTCTTTGAGTTTTTATACTTTTGCTGAGAGATGCTTCACCAACATTATATGAGGCGGCCGCTAATGTCCAGCTTTTGTTAATATTATACAGCTCCTTCAAATATTTACATGCAGCTTCTGTTGCTTTTTCTACATTAAATCTCTCATCAACCTCTTCAGTAACTTCCAGTCCATATCTTTTTCCGGTTTCTTTCATGAATTGCCAATATCCACCTGCACCGGAAGAAGAAAAATTATTTGCAAAAGTACTTTCAATCAGTGCAAGGTATTTAAAATCATCAGGTATCCCGTTTTTCTTCAATATAGGTTCAATAAAAGGGAACCATCTGTTTGCACGTTTGAACATCAATAATGTTTGAGACTGGAAATAAGTATTAAGCAATAATTCCCTGTCGAGAGCTTCCCTAACATAATAGTTATTCAAAGGGACGTTTTCTCCGGCAAAATCCAATTTATCAGGAATTTCCACAGCAAAAATTTTATACCCCTTATAGAATGCCTTTCTATAATTATCATCATTTCTGGTTAAACTCTTAGAAAATATAAACAAATTAATAATTGTAAGAATAAAAAAAATACTCACCAAACTTCCCGTAATTATGTATTTATATTTTTCAAGGAATTTAAACATAATAAACTATCTATTGATTTTTTTATTTATATGTTCTATATGAGTCACATAGAATAAAAAAGCAAATATTATCAGGAAATAAATCAGAAAAACTGAGAAATAGACATAATTCCACTTTTCAATATAGTTAATTAGAACCATCAGAAACATAGAAAAAACTGATAAAATAATGTATGCATATGCAACCTGTTTATCAGACAATCCCAGATATGACAAATAATGAGTAGTATGATCTTTTCCTCCGATAAAAGGTGATCGGCCTTTCATAATACGGTTAATAGTTACAGTTGTTGTATCAATTATAGGAATAATAAATATTATAACTGTTGAAATAAACCTTTTAGTTATAAAACTTTTTCCATATATATCCACCTGATTCCAGAAAAATACTATTCCTAATGCAGCAAGTAAAATACCAAGGAACTGACTACCAGTATCCCCCATAAAAATTTTAGAAGGATTCCAGTTATAATATAGGAAACCCAGCAAAGCACCTATACTACCAACAAGTATTGTAAGGTCGAGAGTTGAAAGATTTTTAGTTATAACTATCTCAAAGATTGCGCTCAGAAATATGAAGATAGACACAGAAGTTGTAATAGCATCCATATTATCAAGCATATTTATGGAATTCATTATACCGACGACCCAAAACAATGTAATTAAATAATTTACAATAAGATTAGAAAACAAATTTATATACGTTCCGGTCACAATTAATATAACACCGCAGCTTAATTGAACAAAAAATTTAAGCATAGGTCTTGTATTATATGCATCATCAGCCAAACCCATTAAAAATCCTAAAGTAGTTGCACTAAATATTCCAATAAATTTCAGGTTTTTAAAAATCTGTGTCGGATCTATTATTATGGTATAATATATTATTGACAGTAAAAATACCATGTAGAAAGAAATTCCACCGACAGAAGGTTTATCTGTTGAACTCCATCTTATTATTGGTTGCTTAGTATTTCTTGTACCAAAGGTTTTAGAGAATTTATAAAATAAGCCATTAATAAGCAAAGAAAATATTAATGAAATAACAAATAAAGCAGAATAATTACTTAATATAGAATACAATGTATCTGTCATTATAATAATTATAAAAATTTACTTTGGAAATCACTGAATGATTGTGCATTTGTTATATCCTTTTCAGATATAACCGGATTTTGAATGCCCCAATCAATATTCAATATAGGGTCATTCCATTTTATTGTACCTTCTGATTCTTTATTATATACATTACTACATTTATATGAAAAAATTGTATTATCAGCAAGACTAATAAAACCATGTGCAAAGCCGACAGGTAAATAGAACATTCTGAAATTATCTTCAGAAAGTTCTATTTTACAGTGTTTACCATATGTTGATGAATTCTTTCTGATATCGACAGCTACATCCATAACAGCTCCCTTAATAACTCTGACTATTTTAGCCTGAGCGAAAGGAGGATTCTGAAAATGTAATCCCCGTAAAACTCCATACTTTGAAAGCGATTGATTATCCTGAACAAATTCTAAATTAATATCACTACCATTAAAGATATTTTTATTATATGATTCATAGAAATATCCTCTTTCATCTCTAAATATCTTAGGTTCAATAATCAATAAGCCTTCTATTTCTGTTTTAAAAACCTTCATTTAAAAAAAATTCAATTTTGATATAAAAGTACAAACCTACATCATTTTTTTTAAATTATGACATTTATAATAGAATAATATTATTAAAATCTTTGATTGTTTTTGAAAATCAACAAGTCTGATTCTATTTTTTAAGAATTTTAAAAATTGTTGTATGTTTGTATCTGAGAAATTAATCATAAAAGGTCATACATTTGTGTAGATTTAGTGACAGATAACCTGAAAATAAAATTCTTAATATTAGTTATTCTTTTTTGTACATTCACAATTGAAGGAACGGCCACGTCTTTTTTATCAGAAAAGTTCAATCATGGAAGCCGAAATTACAATACCAGCGCAAAAAAGAAATATTATAAAACACGATTGAATAGATCAGGCAGAAAGAAAGAACGTGGCAGAGAAATGACTTCTTTTGGTTCACCTCGTAAGAAATCATATCAAAATAATTTAAATCGGAATAAAAGAGGTAATTTACTTTTTCCTCAAAGAAAAGACAGAGGCAGAGAAATGACTTCTTTCCCTGCAATAAAAAAGAGAAGTAGAGCAAATGGCAGAGAAATGACCTCTTTTAGTTCAATACGTAAAAAATCATATCAACAAAATACCAATCAGAAAAAAAGTGGTAATTTACTTTTTCCTCAAAGGAAAAACAGAGGCAGAGAAATGACTTCTTTCCCTGCAATAAAAAAGAAAAGTAGAGCAAATGGCAGAGAAATGACCTCTTTCCCTGCATCTAATACTAAATCATATAAGAATAACACAAATATTAAAAAGAAAACCAGTCTCCTTTTTCCTCAAAAGAAAGATGCCGGAAGGGAAATGACTTCTTTTCCTCAAAATAAGAAAAGCAATAATCAACAATATAGATTCAATAAGAAAGATAAGAAAGTTAAATCAAGGAAATTTGGATCAGGAAATAACAGAGAAAGAGATCTGACTTCATTTTCCATTAAACAAAATTCAAGAGAAAAACAGCATAATTTCAACTATAATAAAAAGAGTGTTAGTTCTTATCATTTCGGTAACATAAAAAAAAGAGAAAAAGATTATACTTCATTTAATATTTCTCCTAAATCGAGAGAAAAGCAACATAGCTTTAGTCAGGGCAAAAAGAAAGTAAGCACACAGGCTTTCGGAAAAGGGAAAAGCAGGGAAAGGGAAATCTCTTCATTTAATATTTCTCCTAAATCGAGAGAAAAGCAACATAGCTTTAGTCAGGGCAAAAAGAAGGTAAGCACTCAGGCATTCGGAAGAGGTAAAAACAGGGAAAGAGAAATCACTTCATTTAATATTTCTCCTAAATCGAGAGAAAAGCAACATAGCTTTAGTCAGGGCAAAAAGAAGGTAAACACTCAGGCA
>JAUZOY010000245.1 GCA_030706235.1 Bacteroidota bacterium
AAAACAATGATATGACAGTGCATCTGTCAGTAAATCAGAAGACATCACTTTCATCAATTCCTTTGTTTGATTTACCTGTGGAAATAGAATTAAAAGGTGAAAACAATTATGACACACTTATCATTATTCAACCTTCATTATCATTTCAGGAATATTATTTTAATACAGAAAAGAAAGTAACTCAGATAATATTTGATCCTCACCATTGGTTGATATGTAACAGCAATATATTTGAAAAACTTCAGCAAGATCCAGATATAAAAATATATCCTAACCCTGCACGGAAGTATCTTAGCATCGAGTATCGCTCCAATAACTTCAGTCAGACAATATATCAGATTGAAATATTGGATATGGCAGGGAAAGTCATTTATAAAGATCTTTCTACATATTCACCATGGAATAAAATTAGCATTCCATTAACATTATTAAGTAAAGGAATTTATTTTCTCAGAATAAATATCAATAACTCCTCCGACAAAAACAAAGCAGTCTATAAATTCTTCGTCGAAGACCAATCCAAATAGAGTCTGTTTTTAAAGTTAACTATTCGATGTTGTCATCCTTCATTTGTTTCAGGATCTATTGATTTTCAGTAACGAGATGCTGGGACGAGTTCAGCATGACAGAAAAAAACAGATTATATATTTGCCCTTGTTCCCCTCAACTATTGGAGAGGGGATAGGGCATTAACATTTCCGCCAAAGGAGAAAGGAGGAAAATTTATTTTTCAGAGCTGAACAGAATATTACAATGTAAACCGAAATATACTTCTTCCTTCTTGTAAACTACTGATTTTAGTTGAGGACTTATAAATGGAAGTAGCTGGAATACATAACTTTTCCATTGTTTCTGTATTCCTGCAGAAATCATTGCATTATTAAATATTACTACAGGATGAGTTGTTTGAAAATCTTTATGTTCTCCGATATTGAAATTCATATCATGGTCGTATCCGATGAATTGCTTTGCACTTACATCGAGGTCTGTACCCAATGAAAAAAGAAGTGAAAAATTATGCCTTAATGGTAGTTTGTAATTTACTTTAAGAGGAACCTGTAAGAGTATATTTTTCATGCCTATATTTTTAGCAAAAATAGAATCAGTAACATATTTATCATAAACATTTCGCAGATATTCTCCCTTGTGTTGATGAAAGTCATTATCATCAAAATATTTTTCATTATTGATACCAAGAATTTTCAATCCTGTAGATATACTCCATCGGTCAGTCAGAAAGACTTCTCCAACCAGTCCAATCCCTTTTTGTCTGTTTGCTCCTTCAAACCCTAATCCTATTTGGTAATGAATATTTCTTAAGGAATTAATAATAGAGGAACCTGATTTATTTTCAGATTTTGATGTATCAGGTGAGCTTGATATAATGGTTAAAGATTTATTATTATTCAAACTATCAAGTCTGAAAGCTTCTTTTAATTCATCTTTTTTCTTATTTATTATTGATACAGAATCCTGAGGCTTTGATTCATAATATTTTAAATCGTTATTATTTTTAATGACATTATCAGATTTTTGAGATAGTTTTTCTGTGTTATTAACTTCATCAGGCTGTTTAATATAAGTTGATTTATTATCAGCAGATTTCAGAATGTTATTATTATTACTGATAATTTCTGAAGCATTTTGAGGTGCAGCGTTTTGTAAATTGGTTTTAACTATTTGTTTATTATCAGTTATTTTTACTTCAGTTGGTTCATTATTTTTGTTATTTATTATAATTTCAGATGTTTTCTGAGAATTTCCTTTTTTATCTATAGTAGAAACTGTTTCATTAGATGATTTTTGATTAATATTTTGTGAATTGCCGGATGTTTTAATAATGTATTTAGTTATTACAATTGTATCCGTTTTTGAAGTTGGTATATTTGCCTTTGCTTTAGCAAGAGAGCTGATAAGTGTATCAACTTTCTGGAGCAATTTTTTTTGTTGAATGGATTGGCTTATATTCCATGTCAATAATCCTGCAATCAGCAATACTGAAGATGCAATTAAAGTTGCAGGAACATATCGTTTCCAGTTTGCATAAGACATATTACGGTTTACGTAATTGTAAGCTTTGTCTATATCCTCCTCCCCGTAATCTTGTTTGATGTTTTCGACTTTGCGTCTTATAGCATCATCAAATTTATCAGTTTTCATTGACTTTATTAACTTTATATTTATGAATCAGGTAAAGATTTGGATTTACCTTTTTTATCATTGATTGTAATTTAATTCTAGCATCCTGAAGGTTGGATTTTGAAGTTCCTTCTTTAATACCTAACATATCTGCAATTTCACGGTGCGAATACCCATCGATTACATATAATGTGAAAACCATTCTGTAAGAAGGAGGTAATTGCTTAATCAGATCTAAAATTTCCTCAGATGATATTCTGCTTATAGCATCTTCATTCAGATCTTCCACATCCCCGACAATTTCCATATCATAATCTTCTTCCTGATTTGAATATTTACGGTTTTGTCGGTAGTAGTCTATAGAAGTATTTACCATAATTGTTCGAATCCATGCTTTAAATGGTTGTGAATTATTATACTTATGCAGATTGTTAAAAACCTTTAAGAATCCGTCATTTACAATTTCTTCAGCAATCTGTAAATTGGAAGAATAACGAAGACTTATGCTTTTTGAAAAACCAAAGAACAATTTAATAAGTGTTTTCTGAGCATGAGGATTTTTTTGCAAGCATGCATCAATTACACTTTCCAGGTTGCCCGGATCAAAAGATGGTTTCTTTTTAAAGAATTGCATGTATTAAACTCTTTTCTATCATTTTAACATATGCTACAATCATTCAGTATGAATACTATAGAGTATTACGTAATAACTGTTACATTAGTGGGGTATTGCATAAGAAAAATTTTAAAATTATTTTTTAATAAATACCCCACCTTTAAAATAAGCACTCCGTAATGGTAAATATAAACAATAGTTTTATCATTAAAAATTTAAAAGCACAAGAAATGAAAAAATTAATTTTATTGGTCGTATTAGCTGCATTGATGGTCACTGCAAAGAGTTATTCACAGGACTCAACCAAACAACTTCTAAACTTACCGAAAATCAAAAATATCGGTTTTTACATTGCTCCCGAATATCAGTATGGGCAACTAAAAGATAAATTTACATCATTTGCAGGTGTATCAGGTATGATTTTGTTCAATAAGACGTTTGGTATAGGAGGGGAATATCAACATAATACATATGATAACTATTCTCCGAGCGGGATCAGTCCTCTTCTTTTAAGAGGTGATTTCGGCGGATTGAAAATGGAATATATCATTAAGCCCAACTCCGCAATACATTATTCATTTAATCTTTTAGTTGGAGGCGGTTCTGCAAGTGCTGATTCTGCAGCAACTTACAGAAAATTATATAATGATTCTATTCGAAATGATCATCACAGATTTGATCATAAATCAGGTATAAGAAGTGATTATTTTATAATTCAACCGGGAGTACAGATTGAAGCAAATCTGATACGTTGTCTTAAACTGTTTGCAGGAGTTAATTATCGATTTTCAATAGATGGGGATCATATTAATTCTCTTCTTCCTTCAAGTACTTTACAGGGATTATCGGTTAGTGCAGGTATAAAAATAGGATTGTTCGATTATAAGATAAAAAAGAATAACCCGTAGATCTCAATTTTATAATGTTTAATTATTAATTGATTTAAGAAAGAGGATGAGATGTTTGACCCACATTTATCATCCTCTTATTTTTTATTTAAACAGTTTATAGATATCATTACCATTAGCATATACTAACAATGCCAACAACAATATCATACCTGCATATTGAGCATATTCAAGGAATTTATCACTTGGCTTTCTACCTGATACAAGTTCATAGGTAAGGAATAAAACATGACCGCCATCAAGAGCCGGAATTGGAAGTACATTCATGAATGCCAGGATAATAGAAAGGAAAGCAGTAAGTCCCCAGAATGAATGCCAGTCCCATACAGAAGGAAATATATTTCCTATTGCAATGAAACCACCGACAGATTCGTAACCTTTAACTTCTTTAGAAAAGATAAGTTTAAACTGTTTTACATATCCGCTTACTGCTGCAAATGCTTTTACAGTTCCGGCAGGTATTGCTGATATAATATTATAATCTATCTTTTTAAATGAAAAATACTTATCATAACTATCCGGCATAATGCCAAGCAAACCTTCTTTAGGAACATGAACATTAATTTCTTTATTAGCACCTTTACGTATGAGTTTTACAGTAATATCCTGATTTTTATGTTTAAGAATTTCTGCGCGGAATTCATCGAAATATTCTGTTTTGACATCATTTATGCCAACAATTTTATCGCCAACCATAATCCCTGCTTTCTTGCCGGCAGAATTGGAAACAAATCCACCGATATCGAAAGGAATTCTAGGAGAAATAAAAAGATGGTTTTTGCTGTCGATAAGTTTCTTAACGAAACCTTTAGGTATTGTTATCAGAACCTGGTCGTTACCTCTTTTTACGAGTATATTCTTTGCTCCATTAATTATAACTTCTTCTGGTATTTTGCCAAAATTTTCAATTTTTTTACCA
>JAUZOY010000246.1 GCA_030706235.1 Bacteroidota bacterium
CTTACAGATCCGGTATAAAAGCTCAAAATGGTGATATTTACTATTCACAAAAAGATGCAGAGGATGCAGGTAAAATTCAAAATCATAATTCTTTTTCAATGATTGATTTTATTGATAAATATTATGACGAAAATGCATTTTATGATGAAAATTCTTATACATGTTCATACATTTTAACTAAAAACACTAAATATAACTTGTACAGTGGAGGTAAAAATATAATGAATTATATTTTATATCCTCTAACTTCACAGGTATATAATATAGATTATATTATTACAGTTCCAAAAGCAGATTGTAATCTAACAATTGATGCAGGTCAAAACCAGACTATTGAAAAGGGCGCAACAACAACATTGACTGCAACAGGAAGTTCTGATTATAAATTTTACTGGTATAATAGCAGCTATTCCTCAAATATTTATCAAGTTTCACCAACAATTACCACTACTTATACTGTTACTGCGGTTTTGGGTTCATGTAGTGCAACTGATAATGTTATTGTAACTGTAAATCAACCATCTTGTGCATTATCAGTAAATGCAGGTTCTGACCAGACAATTAACAAGAATGGGAATGCAATTTTATCAGCAACATCAACAGGTGACAATAATTCTAGCTATCAATGGAGTAATAATGGAGGAAACAATTCTACAGTAATAGTAACTCCATCAGTTACTACAACATATGTAGTTCTTGTTGTTAACGGGAATTGTACAGCAACAGATGATGTAGTTATAACAGTAAATACAAACTGTTCATTGTCAGTTATTGCAGGTTCTGATCAGGTTATAACCAAAGGTGGAACAGCAACACTAACCGCTATAGCCACAGGAGGAACAAATTATAATTATTCCTGGTCTAACAATTCAACATCATCTTCTACAATAGTAAATCCGACACAAACAACGACATACACTGTAATTGTAAATAACGGCTCCTGTTCAGCAAGTGATAATGTAGTTATTGCGGTAAATCCAGCCGGATGTAATCTATCAGTAAATGCAGGGAATGACCAAACGATTGGTAATTCACCCATAACTTTAACTGCAACCCCGACAGGTGGAAATAATTATACATATTCATGGAGTAATGGTGCAGGAAGCTCTCAACAAGTTAATGTGAATCCATCTGCAACAACCACATACTGCGTAACTGTTGTTTCAGGTAATTGTTCTGCTATGGATAATGTAATTATATCTGTTACGGGAACGACCGGAATAAATACCACTATAAAACAAATTGAACAAACATTCGATATTTATCCTAATCCGTTTAATGACAAAACAAGTATTCACTTTAACTTAATTAAATCTGAACATGTTACAATAAATATTTATGATTTAATAGGTAATAAAGTTACAACATTAGTTAATGAAGTTAAAACTGCCGGAGAACATATTATTGATCTAAACAGGAATACTATTAATCCCGGAGTATATTTTATTGAATATAAATCAGGAGAAAATAAAATATTGAAGAAAATAGTCCTTCTTTAATATTGATGTTTATAAAAAAGGTTCCATTTAATTAAATGGAACCTTTTTTTATTGTTCAGAATTGGAAAGATATATTTAATAATCATATCAGTTCCAATTATATATTTATTCCTTATATGCTTCAATCAATATATTTAAGATCTGGATAGCACAATCAACTATGTTTGTACCGGGACCAAAAATACCTACAACTCCTGCATCATAAAGAAATTGATAGTCCTGAGGAGGAATAACTCCGCCACAGTATACCATAATATCTTCACGTCCCAGTGCTTTAAGCTCTGCTATAATCTGAGGAACCAATGTTTTATGTCCGGCAGCAAGACTTGATACTCCAACCATGTGAACATCGTTTTCTACTGCTTGCTTAGCTGCTTCTTTCGGAGTTTGGAATAAAGGTCCCATGTCTACATCAAAGCCCATATCAGCAAAACTTGTTGCTACAACCTTAGCGCCACGATCATGACCATCCTGACCCATTTTTGCTATCATTATTCTTGGTCTGCGACCTTCCATTGCAGCAAAATCATCAGCAAGCTTCCTTGCTTTTTTGAAATTTTCATCATTACTTACTTCCATAGAATATACTCCTGAAATAGAACGAATAATTGCTTTATATCTTCCAAAAATCTTTTCACAGGCCATAGAAATTTCACCAAGTGAAGCTCTTTTTCTTGCTGCATCTACAGCAAGTTCAAGCAGGTTTCCTGTATTGTTCTGACATGCATATGTAATTGCATCAAGAGCTTTCTGAACTTCTTCGTTATTTCTTTCTGCTCTTAGCTTTGTAAGTCGCGCAATCTGTGATTCCCTAACTGCGCTATTATCAACTTCCAAAATATCAATTGGTTCTTCTTTTTCAAGTTTAAATTTATTAACACCAACAATTATTTCTTTTCCTGAATCGATTCTGGACTGCTTTCTTGCAGAAGCTTCTTCAATTCTCATTTTTGGAATACCTGTTTCAATAGCTTTAGCCATTCCGCCGAGTTCTTCTACTTCTTCTATTAATGTCCACGCTTTATGAGCTATTTCATTTGTAAGAGATTCAACATAATAAGAACCTGCCCAAGGATCAACCACCTTACATATATTCGTTTCTTCCTGCAGATAAATTTGAGTATTTCTGGCAATACGTGCAGAAAAGTCAGTTGGTAAAGCTATTGCTTCGTCAAGTGCATTAGTATGCAATGACTGTGTATGGCCCAAACCTGCTCCCAATGCTTCAATACATGTACGGGCAACATTATTGAAAGGATCCTGTTGAGTCAAACTCCAACCTGAAGTCTGACAATGAGTTCTCAAAGCAAGTGATTTAGGATTTTTAGGATTAAACTTTTTAACAATTTTTGCCCAAAGCATTCTTGCAGCTCTCATTTTTGCAATTTCCATGAAATGATTCATACCTACTGCCCAGAAAAATGAAAGTCTTGGAGCAAATGAGTCTATATCAAGCCCGGCGGCAATACCTGTACGAAGATATTCAAGACCATCTGCCAAAGTATAAGCCAATTCAATATCGGCAGTAGCACCGGCTTCCTGCATATGGTAACCACTGATACTGATTGAATTGAACTTAGGCATATTCTGAGATGTATATTTAAATATATCTGCAATTATTCTCATCGAAGGCAACGGAGGGTAGATATATGTGTTTCTAACCATGAATTCTTTGAGAATATCATTCTGGATTGTACCACTTAATTTATCAAGAGTAACACCCTGTTCTTCTGCTGCAACAATATAGAATGCAAGTACGGGAAGCACCGCTCCGTTCATTGTCATTGAAACTGAGATTTTATCCAGAGGTATCTGATCGAAAAGTACTTTCATATCCAGAATGGAATCTACAGCAACACCTGCCTTACCAACATCGCCCTGTACTCTTTCATGATCAGAATCATAACCTCTGTGAGTAGCAAGATCAAAAGCAACTGAAAGGCCCTTCTGACCTGCTGCCATGTTTCGTCTGTAAAAAGCATTTGATTCTTCAGCTGTTGAAAATCCTGCATATTGCCTGATAGTCCATGGTCGCATCACATACATTGTAGAGTATGGACCTCTCAAATAAGGAGGTATTCCTGCCGCATAATTAAGATGTTCCATTCCTTTTAAATCATCTTCTCCATAAACAGCTTTTAATCCCATTTGTTCTGAAGTCATCCAGCTGTTTGCATTTTTATGAGTTTTTTCCCATTCAGAGAATCTGGTATTTTCCTTTACAGATTTATAATCTATTTTGGTAAAGTCTGGTTTCATATAGATAAAATTTTATAAAAGCAGCTAATTTATAAAATGTTAGCACTTTTTTATTTTATTAATAAATTTCTTCAACGTGGCAAAGTTCGTAAAGTTTTTTTAATTAAAGATACTAACTTTTGAAAAGTTAGTATCTTTTCGCATTAATTTTTCATAATATTACTATTTTTCTATAGATTTAAAAATAAGCATTGACATTTTATTTGGATTAAAAACCTCATTGGCAATTTCATAAAGATCTTCTGATGTGATTGTTTCAATCTTTTTATAAATTTCTTCAATAGTATCTACTCTGTTATAATATAAATAACTTTTACCTATGGACAGCATTTCATTCACATTTACTTCCTGAAGTATTGCAAGCTGACCTATAATCTGAAGTTTGGCCTTTCGCAACTGCTGCTGACCGAGTTTCATATCTCTTAATTTTGCAAGTTCTTTGTATACAAGATGTATTGACTTTTCTATATATTCATTATCGGTACCTAAGTATATTGCAATAATTCCTGTATCTGTAAAAGGGGTATAATTTGATTCAATATTGTAGCAAAATCCATATTTTTCTCTGATTGCAAGATTTAACCTGCTATTCATTCCCATGCCGCCAAGAAGATTATTCAACAATATCATTCCGGTTTTTTTATCATCATCCATACTATAGGCTTCATTGCCTATCACACAATGTGTTTGGTATGACTGTTTACTTATAATTTTTTCGACAGGTTTATAACCTTTAAATCTTTCTCTCTCATATTGTCTGTA
>JAUZOY010000247.1 GCA_030706235.1 Bacteroidota bacterium
AATCAAACATATTCATATCAGCTTCAATCATATAACCTGATGAATTTTCTTGAGTTTGTCAGTGATGAATATGTTTCAATGAATGTAACACATAACTTTTATGGATTTTTCTTTAATAAAATACCATTATTCAAAAAGTTAAAACTCAGAGAGGTAGCTTCATGTAAAATTCTTTATGGAATGATTACAGACAGGAATAATCCTGATTTAAATACGGGACTGTTCAAATTGCCAGTATCAAATTCAGGAGTTCCTATAACATATACTCTTGATACCAGACCATATATTGAAGTGAGTGCCGGAATTGCAAATATATTTAAATTAATCAGAGTCGATATAGTTAAAAGATTAACTTACAATGATCACCCTAATGTTGCAAATATAGGTATCCGAACGAGATTTAAAATTGATTTTTAATATAAGATTTATGAAAGCAAGGGAATTTTTTCAGCAATTAATTTACAGGATAATCAACCCCTTGGTTAAATTATTGATCAGACTTAATGTCAAACCGGATACCGTGACTACGTTTGGTTTGATATTGAATATTGCAGCAGCAATTGTATTTATATATGGTGGAAAATACGGTGAAAGAGGACATTTGAAATATGTAGGGTGTGGGTGTGGATTGATATTATTTGCAGGTTTGTTTGATATGTTAGACGGACAGGTTGCCAGAGTTGGACATATGTCTTCACGTTTTGGAGCTTTATATGATTCAGTACTTGACAGGTACAGTGAACTTATTATGTTTTTTGGTATATGTTATTATTTGGATGTTCATCATTATTTCCTTAGTTCATTGTTTGCCTTTATCGCTTTAATTGGCTCAATGATGGTTAGTTATACCAGAGCGCGTGCAGAAGCTATAGGAATTGAATGTAAAGGCGGATTAATGCAAAGACCTGAAAGAATAATTATAATTGGTACTTCCGGATTGATTTGCGGAATAGTATCCGGTTTTGATGAAGGAAATTTTAAACTTAATATTGATTGGTTTCCGTTAGAAACAATCACAATTTTCACATTACCAATTACTATTGTTGCCGTATTAACAAATATCACTGCAATCAACAGACTTATTCATTGCAAAAAAGAATTAAAATAGCTATGATTAATAATTATTTACTATATATAATTATACTTTTTGTTTCAAAAATCGGTTTTGGAATTTATAAATCGACAGGAAATGAAAACAATGATAAATTATATCCGGTTCCTCCTAAGACTGAAAAGCTTTTGTTTTATGTGCAGAGATCTCATAACAGGAACACAATTGTATATGATTTAAATACAATGACTAATGGTGAGATTAATTTAAAGGAACCGATACATCCATACTGGATCAGATATGAAGAAGGCGGCAACAGGGAGGAATTGACATATTTGCAAAGGAAATATGCCTATGGTTTGAATCTTATTTCAGCCGATAAAAAGAATGAAAGTTTTATATTTAATTTTATATGTTACAAAAAAAGGAATATCTATCTTATGAGGACAGGAGATAAACATAGATTTAAAGCATGTATGTTTGTAAACGGAACATTAGCAGCATTAAATAAAATTTTTATTAAACATGAAGATGGATTATTATTTCATCCAGTGGTTAAATATCTGGATATCTCAGGTATTGAAATAAAAACCGGTATTGAAGTAAAAGAAAGATTAATACCTTAAAAATTAAATCTCTACTCCCTTCCTAAAATTATAAAGGAAGTAAAGATATTATTTTCAGCCATATTATCTTATTTTAGCATTCAGTTTTTCAGAAAATACACTTATAAGTTTGTTCATTATTTTATCAATCTGATTGTCTGTAAGTGTTTTGTTTTCATCAACAAGATAAAAACTTACAGCATAAGATTTTTTTCCTGATTCTATTTTATCTCCCTGATAAATATCAAACAGGTTTACTTTTTTCAAAAGTTTTCTTTCAGTATCGAACGCTAATTTTTCAATATCAGAGAATTTTGTATTTGAATCTATTAATAAAGCGAGATCTCTTCGTACAGTCGGGAATTTAGGTAATTCAGTATATCTGATAACATTTTTATCAGAAAGATTGATAAGTTTTTCCCACAAAAGATCGGCAAAGAAAACCGGATGCTCAATATCGAAAGGTTTCTGAATATGTTTGTTCAGTTTTCCAATCATACCAATGCTTTCATTGAAAACTTTGTATTCAACTGCAAAATCAAATATATTATTATTTGTTGTTTCATTAATTGTATAATCCCCAATACCGGCTTTTTTTAAAATATTTTCAATAGTTTCCTTTAAGCAGAAAAAGTCTGTCTGTTGCTTAGGTTTATTCCATGAAGGAGAATTTACCAGACCTGTTATCCATACTGAAAGATGTACAGTTTCTATATATTTTTCAGTAACTGAACTTGTTTTGTCAGCTTTGTTATTGAGAATGTAAGATTTTCCGAACTCATATAGTTTCAGGTTTTCAGTTTTACGATTAATGTTGTATTGAATTGTTTCAAGTCCGCCAAACAGAAGAGTCTGACGCATTGTTTCAAGTTCTTTGCTTAATGGATTAAGAATACTGACACTTTCTTCTGATTTAAAATCTTTAGATTCCTGATAATAAGAAGATTTAGTGATTGAATTGTTCATTATTTCATTAAAGCCTTTTGCTGTCAGGTAATCAGAGATAATGTTCTGTATTTTATGTGAGTCTGGTTTAGGAACTATGTTCAGACTGGACTTAACCTGTTCAGGTATAGGGATATTATTATAGCCATATATTCTTAAAATATCTTCGCAAACATCAACTTCCCTTTGTACATCAACTCTATACGGAGGAACAGATAATTTTAATGTGTCATTTTTCTGGACTGAAACTTTAATATCAAGTGAATCAAGAATATTTCTGATATGATCGCGGTTAATAGAAACACCAATCAGTTTATCCATTCTGTTTAAATCCAAATCAACATTAAAATTTTTAACAGGAACAGGGTAACAATCAACAATATCAGAACTTATAGTACCTCCGGCAATTTCTTTCATCATTTGTGCTGCATGAATAAGAGCATAAACGGTGATATTAGGATCGGTACCTCTTTCAAAACGGAAAGAAGCATCTGTTTTAAGACCATGATATTTAGATGTTTTACGGATAGTAACAGGGTTAAAATAAGCACTTTCGAGAAAAATGTTGACCGTACTATCAGTAATACCTGATTTTACTCCGCCATAGACACCTGCAATACACATTGGTTCATTAACATTGCAAATCATAAGGTCGTCGGCAGTAAGTTCTCTTTCAACATTATCAAGAGTTGTAAACTTACTGCCTGCAACAGATTTTTTAACAATAACCTTTTTCCCTGAAATCATGTCGGCATCAAAAGCATGAAGAGGCTGACCGGTTTCATGAAGGATGAAGTTGGTAATATCAACTATATTGTTTATTGGTTTCTGACCAATTGACAAAAGTCTTTGTTTAAGCCATTCGGGTGATTGTTCTATCTTAACTCCGCTGACACTAATTCCTGAATATCTTGGGCACGCATCTGTATCTTCAACGATTACAGGTATTTTAAGAGAATTATTATCAGGTTTAAAATTCTCAATTGATGGAATATTTACCTTTACCTGTCCGGAATTCTTATTGTTTACGAAATTAATGCTGTTAATAACAGCAGCAAGATCCCGGGCAACACCTATATGACTGGTTGCATCAGCTCTGTTAGGGGTGATTCCTATTTCAAATATATAGTCATCTTTAAGATTGAAATATTCCTTAGCCGGAGTTCCGGGAATAGCAGTTGAAGGTAAAACCATTATACCAGCATGAGATGTACCCAGTCCGAGTTCATCTTCAGCGCATATCATACCTTCCGATAAGATTCCGCGTATTTTAGATTTTTTTATTTCAAATTCTTTGTCATCTGAATATAGTTTAGTTCCGAGAGTTGCAACAAGGACTTTCTGCCCGGCGGCAACGTTGGGAGCACCACAAACTATATTAAGAGGATTTTCTGATCCGATATTTACAGTAGTCAGACTAAGTTTGTCTGCATCAGGATGTTTTTCTTTTGTTAAAACTTCTCCTACAACAATTCCTTCAAGCCCTCCTTTTACAGATTGGTAAAGTTCCATAGATTCTACTTCAAGCCCACAGTCTGTAAGAAGTTGAGCTACTTTCAGCGGTTGTAGTTCAGTATCAATATATTGTTTTAACCAGTTATAAGATATTTTCATATTACTTCAAAAATTAGGTTTGCAAAAGTACAATTAAAAAAAATAAAATAGCTTAGAAACTGTTTTGAAATTTTAAATTAATAAAATATATGAGAATATAATCAAATAAAAAGTAGTACCTAAAAGATGGGTAGTTGAAATAACTTTTGCATGGTTTGTTATTTTTATTTTTCCTTGTATGTTGTTAACGATAAGATTAGGATAAGTGTAAGATAAGTATGGGATAAGTACGGGATACCAGAATAAAAAATCATTATAGATGACAAGATATTTTTTAAT
>JAUZOY010000248.1 GCA_030706235.1 Bacteroidota bacterium
GATTCTTCATACGCCTGATCTTCAATATAGTATTTCACATATACGGTATAGTCGTTATCTCCGTCTGAATCTCTATGAGTGGTTATGTTACTTATGACTGCTGTATGTTCTATTGCTCTGTTTTTAAATTCAATATTGGATACTATCCGGAATATTCCTCCTATCACAAAAACCGCACCCACAATGGTAAAAATAGCACCAAACAACCAACCAAAGGCTTTGGTCTTCATCGGAGCGCTCCCAATCACAAAATTTAAATGACTAAGTATTAATATATAACAAATATTATAAATTGTATTATTTGTAAACTGTACCGTCAAGTAAATTATTAATTACCTCACTTTTTAATTTAAAATTATTAATGACACTGTTGTCATTTTTATATTGACATTAGTATTTTATAATGTTACGATAATAATGACACATGAGTCATTTTATTTATCTGGGAGGAATTTTGATGCCAAAGGTTAAAAATGATTATTTTGAACAAAAGAAAGATATTATATTAAGTGCTGCATTCAATGTCTGTAAAAGGAAACCTCTTTTTCAAGTAACTATGAAGGATATTATCCGTGAAACCGGTCTCAGCCAGGGTGGTATTTATCGCTATTATAAAAGTATAGACGAGATTCTTGTTGAGGTAATTAACAGAAGCACATTGAATATTGATTACATACAATTGATCAATGACTTGGTAATAAATGGTAAAACTGCAACAGATTCTGTTAAATCACTGTTTGGTTTTTTGGCTGAATACATCAACAATAGTACCACCACATTGGGTAAGTTTCATTTTGAAATAATCGAATTAATTGCATATGAGCCTGATCGCATTAAGTCAATATCAGCACAAAATATGCATGTTAATAATACTCAACATTTTATAAAATGTCTATTTGAAGTTATTAAAAGGGGCATCGCTGCGGAAGAATTCAAACCCTCTTTGCCATTAAATGATATTCTTAGTTTTATCTCTACATCAATTTCTGGTATTGTTTTGGACAGTATATTTCACAAATGCTATGGATTACCTGAATATGAATATGGTTTTGATGTACACCGCCTAATGAATACCTTGGAAATGTCTGTTATCCGTCTTCTATGCCCTGATGCAGCAGATATTATGAAAATGAAGCAAGGAGAATTAAATAATGAGTAAAAATAATGAAGATAAATTATGGTCACGTGGGTTTATCCTCATCTGGCAGGGGCAGTTGGTTTCTACACTTGGGGATGCAGCATACAGCATAGCACTTGGATTTTGGATTCTTAAGGTAACCGGTTCAACAGCGTTGATGGGAACTCTAATGGCAGCTTCAGCATTACCTGGAGTATTGACTTCCCCCTTTGCCGGAGTCTTAATAGATCGAATGAATAAAAAAAGTCTTATGGTCTTAATGGATATTTTTAGGGGAATGGTTATGATACTGATAGCGATAGCAGCTTATTCAGGAGCCATTGCAGTCTGGATGGTTTTTGTTGCAGGAATACTATTAAGCATCTGTGGTTCGTTATTCCGCCCCGGAGTAAATGCGTCTCTTCCTGATCTTCTGCCTAAATCTAAGCTTTCCAATGCAAACTCCATGTTGTCCATGGTCTCTACCGGAGCAAATATGATCGGAAATGTTATTGGAGGATTTTTGTATCTATCCCTTGGTGCACCCTTATTATTTCTCTTTAATAGCTTATCCTACTTTTTTTCCGGATTTTCCATAAGCTTTGTACGTCTACCTAAAAGAAAGCCCGAAAGAAGTCAAAACATTTTTTATGATATGAAGGTAGGATTTCATTTTATGTTGAAAAAGAAAGGTTTGCGGTATATGCTGTTGATGGCAGCCGTCATTAATTTCTTTGCCTATATTGGTATTGTACTATTTCTTCCGATGTTTGAAACTACATCCTATCTTGGAGCAAGCATGTACGGCATAGCTATGGCTTGCTTTATGGGCGGTTGTATGGCCGGTTATATAGCACTATCTATTATAACACTCCCGTCAGTATACAGGTTACACTATTTCATATCAGCAAATGCACTATCAACAATATGTATCATAGTTGGTGTAAATCAACGGCTATTGGGTATTATGATTCCATTTCTTGCTATAGGCGGTTTTTTTAATTCAGTAGTTAATGTCATCATGTTATCGTCAGTTCAGGCAACTACACCGAATGACATGAGGGGAAAAGTATTTGCCTTTTTAAATATGACAACACAGAGTTTAACGCCTCTTGCGATGGCAATCGGAGGTGTGCTTGCTTCCTTCTTTCCGATTCGTCTGATTATTTCACTGAGTTTTTTCGTTATTATGATTTTTGTTACACCCTTTCTGTTTGTAAAGGATTTTAAGGATTTTATTAATTACGAATAAAAGAGCAACTTAACCAGACTTATGAAATACAGACAGACTTGGCTGCAGAGCAAAAGCAAATTGCAAGGTATGCTTTACCCCAAATCCTTAATGAGTATCTTCAATTCTTTTTCCCTTACATCAGAATTGAATGTTCCAAAAAACAAAGCGTATTTTTCATTCGATATAGAAATGATTTCACATAATTTTAAATTTGATGAATTCAAATCAATCGCAGCTCCGGTGACCAGGTCTTTATAAATTGATGTATCATCTTCGTTTGTCCAGCATTCAAAAATTTCATTATTCTTTACGATAGCATATCCTGACCCTGATTCATAATTAAACCTGACTGCATATACTTCTTTATCTATCAGAGACGGTGCCCAAATATTATAAAAATAATCATTGCAATTCTCAACACTGACTAGCGACTTGGTTTCAATAGCATCTCCATTCTTATCAACTTTTACCTGGTACATTCCATTTCCAATCGTCAAAAAGAATGTACACTCATTATCAAAAGATAAATTTATCGAAAAAACAAAGTCATATTCCAGACCTAAATTTATCTCCCTGGACCTTACGATATTCATATCAAAATCAATTTCTCTATGCAGAATTTTATCCGGCCTCAATGCATTTGAGATTTGTAAAAGCTCACCTGATAATGCCGGCATTACTTTTGATGGCAAGGGCAAATTACTAACTTTCCTGCTCTTTAACAAGTTATTTTTATCAAATATTAATCTACACATCTTGTCCGGCTTTTTATCATTAAATATATCTTTGGAAAAAAGAATGTTTCCATCCTTACCTGAAATGGAATAGTGATCAACAAACTCTGTCATTAAATTTTCTTTAACGATTCGGTCTCTGCATTCAAGCGGAAGAATACTTTCCCTTATTTTATCAGTATTTGTTGAAGTTAACCTAACCCAAATAGATTCGTCCGGTGCAGTAATAAATGACGGCATCACGCCCTCGTTTTCTTTCAAACAATCAATTATGTTCATGTTTTGATCTAAAAAGATGTAATCGGTGTCATATGTACCACTGGTATTATAATGTTTAACGGCAATAATCAACCTTTGCATTTTTTTATCATAAAATACTGATTCAGCCCGGATTGTACCATTTGAAACCAATGTATACATATTTTCATTATTGCTAATGGAATATAAATTATCGGATTTTTCAAGTTCCCTCATTTGTTTCCCCTCACCCAATTTTGATTGATTTAAGCCATAGACCTTACTGAACAGTCAAAAATACCCTTTCGAGTTTTACAAACTCATCATAGGGAATCCATTGTAAACCGTTTACCATTATGTATTGTATATTTACATTAAGCTCCGCACTTATAAATTTGTCTGTTGAAAAACTCACTATATCAATATCAATTTCATCCATTTTGTTATCATTTACGTACTTTTGCGCAGAATCACTAGAGTCAAATATAAATGCAGTGTCATTTCCCATTTCCCCGTTTTCTAGTTTGTTCTTGATTACCAAAATGCTATTGTTATGGCCTTTGAAACGAAGAATATAAACCTTCGGAAGCATAAAAAATGCTCTCATGTATTGAAAAGTCTGCATCCTTCTATCTTCAATCCTATTAAGTGATTGCATGACAAGTTTGTAATAGTCGTAAATATAAGTTTCTAGGGACTTCTTCAATTCTTCCTTCTCAATAAAAAAGAAGTTGTTTATTAGAACTCCTTCAACACTCAACTTTTCCATTGCTTGCAAAAAGTAAGTAATTGCCGGCTTCGGTCGAGTCAGAATCATATTCTTAAAATTTATTTTGCTGGAGTATTCTTTTAAGCCTTCTTTTTCGATAAATACCACGAAACACTTTTGGGTCTTTGATAATATACCTCTTTTATAGGTTTGAATTTGTGGTGAATTATCGGTACTATCAGAAAAATGTATCCATTCACTAGAATCAAATAAGTAATTAAATATCTCTTGCATGGAATTGTGCGTAGATAAGTAATCTTGAAAACTCATAATGCCCTCCAAAGTTTATGTATTAAATAATTTTCTTTCTAACAATCATATTTATAAAATACCCAGCAAGGGCACCTATAGAATTCAATATTAGATCATCTACATCAAAAACACCAACAGATGTTAAGTA
>JAUZOY010000249.1 GCA_030706235.1 Bacteroidota bacterium
AAAGATCATTGCCCAATGGGATTAGTGAATATTTAAAATATGAAATCAGAGATAGATTCGATAATATTATTATTGATGAAATTATAAAGAATATTATGCGTGCAAATATTAAATGAATAAAAGAAAAAATTAAAAATATGATGTATAAAAGCAGTAATAACCTTAAAGAGAAAATGAAATCAAATAAAAAACCTTCTGTTTGTATTAATATATCAGACCCATTGAAACTATGTTCGGTACCGAACATAATAATTTCATGAATTCTTGATAATAAAATAATAAATATAAAAATTATACTAAGCTTAGTAAAATCAGATGATGCATTTATTAGTTTCTCTTTGAATTTCATATTGTTTTAGCTTTTCGATTGGTTCAAAAATTATATCTGATTAAAATATTCTCTCAATACCAATTCCTACAGAATAAATTCCTCTGTAAATCCCGGGGAAATATTCTTCATTTCCAAGTGAAGAACTGATATTGAAAATCCAGAATGAGGATATATGTGTACAATATTCAATTTTTATTTTTCTTGATATCAATCTGTGGATAACATCAAAATAATCTCTTTTATCATCAGGCGATGACCCATAGCCAAAGCTTAGTCCTAAATAATCTTTTGAGCTACTGAAATATCTTCTAAGTTGAAATATTCCGGAAAATGATGTTCCTGTATTTCCCGGAGTAATGAAAGGTCTGAGGGAAAACCAATAATTTCCAATATATTTTCCTATGTGACCTGTGAAAATTGTTACATCTGAAGTGAATTTCATATATCTAAAACCTGCAGAAATTTCAAAAGCTTTAGGAAGGTTATAATAAAAATCACTACCGAATCTATAATGCGGAAAAACATTTAATGAATCAGAATAACCCGCATTAATATACCCGTATGAATTTTTAGAGTACTTAGGAAATGCATCAATTTCATACTGATAGCCTTTATTCCCGAATCTTTCTGCATAATTTATCCTGCCTATAATGGTTCCAATACTTGTTCTTCTGGAATAATCAATGTAAAACAAATGTCTTGGCGTGAATTTTTTGTAAGAATCGTTGTAATAATTAATGCTGATGGCATTTTTTGAATCAGATACTCTGAGATCTTTTTTAATGTCTAATACTTTAATGTTATTTTTATCAATCTTTAGAATTGTGTCTGTAACAGCAATTGCATCTTTGTATTTTTTTTGATTATCAAGGGATTTTATTTTAAGAAACATTATTTCAATGTCATGTTTTTGATATTTCAACCATTTATCAGATATTTTCATAGCCTGTTCCGGATTATCCGACCATAGCTCTGTATTGATAAGTGCAACAGTTGCTTCTCTGCTTAACGAATCTTTCTCCAAAACAAGACTTAATTCTTTTCTTGCTTCATTATATCTTTTATTCCAGGAATATATTGTTCCGAGATATACTCTTACATCATTATAGTTGGGATATTTTTCCAGTATTTTATTACAGGTAGATATTGCATTATCATAATCATTTAATCCTGATTGATTACGTGCAACTCCGAAAAGAGAATCAGGATCAAACTGAGTCTGAGAAAAGCTTATCTTTGAAATAAAGAATAGCGTAAGTAAAATATTTATGCAGATAATCCTCGCCAATTTATATATATGAAAATAAATTAGACAAAGATAATAAAAAAAATGATAAGATATGGGATTGTTAAAAATCTAAATAATAATAGTTGTCTAAAAAGAGATTAGAATCAGTAAGCGGCTGAGATGAAATTGCGAATAGCGGATAAAAAGAATACTGACAGAACTGCGTTAGCTATCAGTGATATAGATTTACGTTGCCGTAATGTGTTTCTTTTGCTGCGTCTTTATTTTTCAGGATAAGCATCCAGACATAAACTCCGTCTTGTACAATTTCTCCTGTTCCATGATACCTGCCGTTCCATGGATTGTTGGTATCGTTTGTATAGAATATTTGTTGACCCCAGCGATTGAAGATGTAAAGTTCAAAATAACCTGTCACTATGGCATTTCCTACGGGTATAAAGAAATCGTTTGTCCCGTCTCCGTTAGGTGTGAATGAGTTAGGTATATAAAATTTGTAAACTTCTTTTATTTTTATACTCTTAACTATAGTGTCTTCACAGCCGCTTCCGTTATATACTGTTAGATGAACTAAATATGAGCCGGCTTTTGAATATTGGTGAGCCGGATTCTGAATGGTTGAAGAGTTTCCTTTACCTTTCCCATAGTTATCCCCAAAATTCCATAACCATTTGAATGCATCGTTTGAAAGATCTGTAAAATGGACATCCGGATTGTTCATGTCAATTTCTTCCGGCTCAATTTTAAAATTGGCGGTTGGTTTTGATATTACTTTTACAAGATTGTAAATTGTTGATGAAGATTTACATCCGTTAGAATCAATTACAGACAGAGTTACATTATAACTGCCATGATTATAATAGATATGTGATGCTGATAATGAATCAGAAAAATTATCTTTACCTGATTGTGGATCTCCGAAGTTCCATGAACAGGATAAAATATGTTCGGTTTTATTAGTAAATCTGACAAACAGGGGAGGGCAACCGGTAAAGTCATCCGGTATAAAACTTACCGGCGTTTGCGGGTAAACATTAATAAGAACAGAATCTACAACAGGAGTTGTGCAATTATCTGTAACAGTAACAAAATATAGCGTTTTAGAAGTTGGAAAAACGCTAATGGTACTAACATTACCCTTTGCTCCTGTACTCCAGCTGTATGAATAATTTCCTTTACCTCCGGTTGCATTTGCATTTAAATCTACTTTTGTACCATAACATAAAGTATTTTGACCAGATGTGATGCTAAGCTTAAGGATGATAGGTTTATACAAAGTGATGTTTATAGCTTTTGTTCCAGATAAACAATTGTTTGCATCTTTAGCAAATACAGTATATGTTGTATCTGAAGTGGGTTTAATGCTTTGTTTCTGAATATTGTCAGGCCGGTTATTCCAGTGGTAACCATATGGAGCTGTGCCTCCGGATGCTATTGCAACAAGTTCAGTAGAAGCATTTGAACAAACTTTCATGTCTCCTGATGCATTTATTACAAGAGGTTGTGGAGAAATAATTGCTACAGACGTAACGACTGAACAATTATTTTTGTCAGTCACTGTCACGGAGTAGTTACCTGAATTCAGATTTGAAATTATATCAGAAGTGTCCGGTGGTATTGTGTTCCATGAATATTTGTATTGACCTGCACCTCCGCTTACAGAAACATGAGCCCACCCGGTTGAATCACCAAAACATTTGTTGTCTGTTTTAGATATCATTGCAGTCATTGTATCAGGTACTGTTATTGAATAATTTTTATTCTTATTGCAGTATTTTGAGTCAGTAATAGTAACGGTATAATTTCCTGCTGCTACATCGATAAGATTCTGACTTGTTGCATTATTGCTACTCCATCTGTAATAATATGGGGAAGTCCCGCCTGTAGGGGTCAAATATATTGCACCGGTTTTCTGCCCGTGGCATTTAATATCTTTTTTATCAGCAAAAGCATCCAGTGGCAGAGGTTCTTTGATATTTGCAGAGCCGATCTTAATGCAGTTGTTATTGTCTGTAACGGTAACTCTGTAGTATCCTGCAGATAGTTTGTTTATATCCTGAGATGTTTTACCATTTGACCAGATATAATTGTAAGGAGCAGTACCTCCTGAAACATCAAGATTTATATTCCCGGTTATGTCTCCATAACAATTAACATCGAATGTTTTGAACGATAATGATAAAGAATCGGGTTGTGAAATATTTATTGTTTTATTTCTTATACAGCCTTTGGCATCAGTTACAGTAACAGTATAATTGTCTGAATTTAAACTATTGATGTTTGCTGATGTCTTTCCGTCTGACCATTTGTAGAAATAAGGTGTGAATCCTCCGGTGACGTTCAGACTAATGCTACCGTCATAGGAACCATAACATTTGGCATCAGTTTTATTATAACTAGTAACAATAGGAGCCGGAGATTGGATCAATGTTGCAGATGTATCTGTGGTACAGCCATTACCATCAATTACTGTGACGTTAAAAAGCCCTGCCGGTAAACCTGAGATGTTTTGATCTTTCATTCCGTTTGACCACATGAACTGATAAGGCTTAGTTCCTCCGAATACATTAAGGGAAATAGCGCCGGTCATGTCCCCATAACAGATAATATCTGTCGTAATAGGTATTACAGTTAATGCCGGATAACCCGGTTGATTTATTGTTATATTGCCGGTAGTAAGACATCCATTAGCATCTGTGACAGTAACAGTATAATCACCGGCAGGTAGATTGACCTGGTCTTTTGTAGTGGACTTATTGGACCACTGATAATTATAAGGTGCTATACCTCCTGCGACTATTAAGTCTATTTCACCTGTATTCTGATCATAACATTTTACATTTGTTTTGGTACTGTTCAATATTAAAGGTGTTGGTTGGTTGATTATAACACTTTCAGTATC
>JAUZOY010000025.1 GCA_030706235.1 Bacteroidota bacterium
ACTTTAAAGTAGCATCAGTAGCAGGAGGTTTCCCATCAGGTCAGATACCCATGCATATAAAACATCTTGAGGTTAAATATGCACTTGAACAGGGAGCAGATGAAATAGATTTTGTTATTAATCAGGGAAAATTCCTTGAAACAGATTATAATTATGTCTTTGATGAAGTAGCCGGAGCAAAACAATTATGTAAGGATAAACTATTGAAAGTAATCCTTGAGACAGGAGAATTATTAACACCTGAAAACATTTATAAAGCATCAAGAATAGTTATTGAAGCCGGTGCGGATTTCATCAAAACATCTACAGGAAAAACTTCAGTATCAGCAACACAGCAGGCCGTATTTATCATGTGCTGTGCTATCAGTGAATATTTTAATGCTACAGGTAAAACTATAGGAATCAAACCCGCAGGAGGAATATCTATGCCGAATCAGGCGATAGAATATTACCATATCATAAATCATATTCTTGGAGAAAACTGGCTTAAACCTTCTCTTATGCGATTTGGAGCCAGCAGACTGGCCGACAAACTTTATGATGCAATAAAACATAGCATTTAAGTATAACAATTGAGAAATCACCTACGTTTAAAATTAAACTTTTTATTTTGATTTAAAAAATTGTATTACCTTTGCGAACTGAAAATTAAAACTGTCCGATGGTGTAATGGTAACACAACTGACTCTGGATCAGTAGAGTCCAGGTTCGAACCCTGGTCGGACAGCAATTTTAAGACTTTAAATCTGATTTTTGATTTAAGGTCTTTTTTATTATATAAGTTTCTGAAGAATTGAGGAATTAAATGATGAAATAAATAATTACTTTTGTGAAATCTATGGACAGTAAGAGTATAAATATTATCATCATTATTATTTCTTCATTTATTGCAACATTGTTTTCATCATGTGAGAATGATATTAAAGTTGTAAATAAAATCACGTCAAAGGATCCGTCACCAGTGCAGACTACAACAAATATGGAGGCCATTTACAGTGATTCTGCAAAAGTAAAGTTTCGCCTGACGAGTCCCTTAGTAAGAAAACATATGGGAGAAAATCCTTATCTTGAATTTCCCAAAGGAATTAAAGTATGGTTTTATGATCCCAATCTTAATGTTACTTCCAGTATATCAGCTAACTGGGCTCTAAGCCATGATAAGGAAAGGTATGTAGAAGCAAAAAACGATGTTGTTGTTATCAATGCCAAAGGAGAAAAGCTCAATACTGAACATCTTTTCTGGGATGAGAAAAAAGAGAAAATCACATCAGATGTTTTCGTAAAAATTACTACTGCCAGGGAGATACTTATAGGAGATGGTCTGGAATCCGACCAGACATTTACCAAATACGTTATCAAGAAACCCAAAGGATCATTCAGCGTAAATAAATAAAAAAAGAGATTAACGACCGTTTAAAGCTCCATAGGAGCGAAAAATTTATAGAAATGATTACACCCAAATGGATTAAAGCTCCGGAGGAGCGAAAGATTTTCTTTCCAATTTTACAGAGTATTCTATATTACGCTACTCTGTAGCTTATTGATTATTGGGGTTAACTCTTTTGCTATAAATATTAACTGTGCTATGCACCTTTGGGATAAATAGAAATTGTATATTTGTGAATAATATTTTTTTAAAATGATAGCAAAACATTTACTAAGATTTCTATTTATCATCATTTTTACCTGTCATTTTACAGTATATTCTCAAATCTCGGGTATTATAAATGTCTATTCTGAAATAACCGGTAAAAGCACAGGCAATTCCGTTGATGTAGGTAATGGTGCTCTTTTTTCTATAGGAAACAGAGTATTGATAATACAGATGAAAGGTGCTAAAATAATCACAGACACTTCTGTAAATTATGGAAATATCATAAATTCCGGAAATGCAGGAAATTATGAGTTCAATGATATAGCTAATATCAACGGGAATAATATTCAATTTAAAAAACCATTAACAAATACCTATAATGGAACTGAGGATACAATATTCAAGGCACAGTTAATCAAAGTTCCTCAATATACAAATCCTGTAATATCGGGAATATTAAAAGCTAAAGCCTGGGACGGAAAGACAGGTGGAGTACTTGTACTTGAAGCAAGCGGGACTATAACTATGAATGCTGATATTGATGTAAGCGGGACAGGATTCAGGGGCGGAATTGCTCCGGAGATCGGGTCTTCAATGCCGGGAACTAAATATGCTTCAACAAATTTGCCGGACTATGGATATAAAGGAGAAGGAATAGCCATAAACATTCCAAAAGGATATGACAGAAGCAAAGGGAAAGCAGCAAACGGAGGAGGAGGAGGAATCCCTGACGCAGCAGGAGGTGCAGGAGGGAGCAATTACGGTGAAGGAGGGAACGGAGGGATGTCAAACTCTTATAGTTATGGTGGTTCATTGGATAAATGTGCTATAGGAGGAGTTAGTCTGTCAGATATAGGATATTCAATATATAACAACAGAGTTTTTATGGGTGGTGGTGGTTGTTCCGGAACATGGAATAACAAACGCACAGATAATTATGGAGGAAACGGAGGAGGAATTGTAATTATCAGAGCTCAAAAGCTGACGGGCAATTCTCATAAAATTCTTGCTAACGGAACTATGGGTTATAATAATAAAGAATGTACTCCTACCGGTATCGGAAGAGGAGGTAGCGGAGGAGGAGCAGGAGGCTCAATATTATTGGACATTAAAGATTTCGGAACTTTACCATTAACAGCAAGTGCAAACGGAGCTGACGGGATATGTGGTAAACATACCAGCCGAAAAAATAATGCTCTTGGAGGAGGTGGTGGCGGAGGAGGTGGCGTCATTTGGTTGAATTCAAATACAATACCTGCGAATTTAACATATTCCATAAATGGAGGAAATTTAGGCACAGGCAGAGACAGTGGCTGTGTTGACCAGGGTGCACGTGGAGCAACAAATGGTTCTCCGGGGGCAATTCTTACTCAGCTTATTTTACCTCCTTTAAGTCTGTTAGCCAGTGGGCCTACATCCTTTTGTACCGGAGATTCAGTCATTCTCAAATCAAGCTGTCCCCTTACAGGAGCAAAATTTAAATGGATAAAAGACAGTAAAATAATTAGCGGAGATACATCTAATATATTAATTATAAAGCAGACCGGAAAATACATGGTAATCATAACTACAGGAACTGTTATCGATTCATCTTTTATAATGGATGTAAAAGTTAATCCATTACCCGATGCAACTTTCATATATGTTACTGAAACTAGTGGAACAGGAGTTACATTTAATTGTTCAAATACAGTCAATATCAATAATTTCTGGGATTTTGGTGATCAGATAAAAACAAATGAGTCTAATCCTAGACACGTATTCCCCAAAGATGGATATTACAGGGTTTCATTAACACAAAGAGACACAATAACAGGTTGCCTGAATAAAACAGAACAGAAAATATCTGTCGGTAATGTAGTAAATTCCTGTTTTGCTAAAATTTCCTATAAAACCGGAACAGGCAATACAGTAAATTTCACAGACTCATCCTCAGGCAATATCAATCTTTGGTATTGGGAATTTGGCAATGGTTATATTTCTACTCAGCAGAATCCTGTTTACACATATCCTGACAATGGCATTTATAAAATAAGCCTTTCCGTTAAAAATAATAACGGATGTATAAGTACTGACCATAAGACTATTATTATAGGAAGCAATTATAAAAATTGTAATGCAGACTTTACATATTTTTCTGACTTATCTTCGAAAACTGTATATTTCACTGATCGTTCGACAGGAAATAAAAACAGCCTTTTATGGAATTTTGATGATGGCTACTCTTCATCCGTTATCAATCCCATTCACATTTATACCGGTCAGGGATACTACAATGTTTGCCTTAATATTATGGATAGCAGCGGAAAATGTTATTCCACAAAATGTCAAATGATAAAAGCAGGGGATTATCTTGGTTCCTGCAATGCAGATTTTGATAAAATTATAGATTATTCAAAACAGACTGTCTCATTTCTTGATAAATCGGCAGGGGAGCCTATTTCATGGTATTGGGATTTCGGAGATAATACCGGCATTTCCTCAGCAATGAATCCGGTTTATACATATATAAATAAAGATACATATCTGGTTCAACTCATCACAACAAATATCTACGAATGCTCTTCAAAAAAAGCAGAGATAGTTAATTTTAAACAAAATACCAATAAAATTATTGGAATGTTTGAATATACAAAACTACCATCTGTTTCCGATGGTATGTTCTACCCTATCAGATTTATAAGTGCTACATTTGGAGAGCCTTCTAAATTTGTCTGGGATTTCGGAGATAAAACATCTGATTCAACAACCACAACGCCACTGCATTATTATTCAGCATTAGGAACATATAAAGTATGTTTAACAGTCAGTTCTGCTTTAGACGGACAAATAGACAAGTATTGTAAAAATGTGATTGTGACGCCGGATGGAATAGATATTAAAGAACAAAATAATTTTATGGTTAGTAATTATCCTAATCCTGTTTCTTCAACTACAATGATTTCATATTCAATTGAAACATCAACTCCTGTTGCATTAAATATTTATGACATTATGGGCAACAAAATATATACTCTTATCAATGAAAAACAAAAGCAAGGCAATTATACACTTGAATGGAACAGGAAAAATTTAATGGATGGGATTTATTTTCTACAGCTGAAGACAAATAGGGGTAATGTCGTCAGGAAAATCGTTCTGGTGAGGTGAATCTATAGAGATTTATTTCTCCCCTCTTCTGCAGAAGTGAGATATGACTCGTCACATTTATTTAAAATCAATTTATAAACTTTTCAAGAGCGATATACATACCGATAATAATAAGAACTATACCGGCGATTCTGTTGACTCTGATAATCCAGTGAGCTTCGAGATTGCGGGATATTCTGTGTGAGATATGGGATTTTACAATATCAGCAATATAGTTAGTAATAAGGATAGTTATAAGAAAAACTATAGCAATCAGATTTGAATCGAAATGTCTGTTTGCAAAGCTATCGGTTGAAACCCAGAAAATGAAAACTGCCGGATTAAGCATATTCATCAGGAAACCTTTAATTACATACAAATAGTTTGACACATTATTTTTGTCACTATCAGCGTCTTCGTTTTTAATTACAAAATGTTTACTGCGATAGATTGTAATTATTCCGAAAATAATCAGAACAGACCCTCCGACAATTGATGCAATAGTTGAAGCAATAGTTTTATCCCCATGAATAGGTATTAGGCTAAAAATACCCCAATAGATCAACATTGCCCATGCAGAATCGCTGATAAAAATTCCGCTGGCAAAATGAAATCCTGTTTTGAACCCGTGTTTTAAGCTTGTCTGAATAAGTGCAAAGAAACTCGGTCCGGCAATGATTGCCAGGGATAATCCAAAAATAAAGCCTTTAATTATTGCTATAATCATTTTTTATGATGTTGCGTTTTAACAAATTCTTCCCATTCAATGAGAGTATTTTTTCTCAATACTCTCGGAAATTTATTCTGTCCTCCTTCTTTACCTTTTGATTTCAGCCATTTATAAAATATATCAAGAGGGAGTACCTCTACTATCACTTCTCTGATTGCTGCAATTCTTTCAACGTTATAGTCATCATTCAGCGTCCTTAGATTATTGTCAATCAATTTTCTTAATAACTCCGGATTCACATTATTGTTGGTTCCTATATACCATTTGTGTGCAAACATGGATTCATAAGTTATGCCGCAAACTGCAAACTCCGGTATTTCAATATTCAATTCGTCCTCAACCATTTTAACTGCCCTTTCCATATTCTCAAGCGACAGATGTTCACCACAAAGATTGATGAAATGTTTTGTCCTTCCCGTTATAACGATTTCGTTAAGTTCTTTTGACTTGAATCTGATAGTATCACCTATGAGATACCTCCATGCACCCGCACATGTGGTAAGCAAAAGAGCATATTCTTCACCTTCATTCACCTTGTCGATAGTCAGAACCTCTGGCTCTTCAACAAGATTTCCGTTTTCATCAAAGTTTTGTTCATTGAAAGGAATAAACTCCATAAACAATCCATTGTTGAGAACCAATTTCATTGAATGGGATTCAGGTCTGTCCTGGTATGCTATAAAACCCTCAGAAGCGAGGTAAGTTTCAATATATATAAGTGGTTTACCAAGCAGCTTTTCAAAGCTCTTTTTATAAGGGCCGAAAGCTACTCCGCCATGTGTGTATACCCTAAGATTTGGCCATATATCATGAATATTATCAACCTTATAAAAATCTATTATTTTTTTTAGAAGTATCTGTATCCATGCAGGTACGCCGACAATTACTCCGATATCCCAGTTTTTCGCATTTTTGGTTATTTCATCAAGTTTAGTATTCCAGTCTCTTTCTTTAGATATTCTTTTACCGGGTTTATAAAAATGTTCGAACCAAAAAGGGATATTTTTTGCAGTAATTCCAGACAAATCTCCCTCAAAATAAGTACCGTTATACAAGAGATGAGTACTGCCACCAAGCATTAGGATACCTTTTTGGAAGAAGTTTTCCGGTAAATCATAATTTGCAAGTGAGAGAATCTGCCTTATACTGGTTCTTTTGATTGCTCTCAGCATATTTTCAGTTACAGGAATATGTTTGGTAGAAGAATCTGAAGTTCCTGAACTCAAAGCAAAGTATTTAACTTTTGATGGCCAGGTTACATATGTTTCACCATGTAATGATCTGTACCACCACGTTTTAAATATTTTATTATAATCATGAATTGGAACTGACCTCTGGAAAGCACCTATGATATCTTTTTGTCTAAGAATATGATTAAAATTATAAAACTCTCCAAAAGCAGTTTCCTTAGCCTCCATCAAGAGTTTATGCAAAACTACAGCCTGTTGTTTAAGACAATTTCTACGACGAATCCTGACCGGCAGCCTGTTTCGTAATTTTATTGTCCTTTTAATAATTGACCCTAACAGAGGCATAATTTTACATGTTTTTTTAAGCAACTGAAATTCAATCAACAGAATACAATTAGCCTAATTTTAAAAATTTTTATAAAGGTATATAAATTTTAAAATAATCAATTTATTTTTTTGAAAGGATAGTAATTATTTCCTATTCAGTAAATGAGAATAGTTTAAAAAAAATAAAGGGTCTGATAGACGTTTATGATAATGTTGGCAAAATTTACTTATACTGATAAGTGTAGGATATATGTAGGATACATGTAGGATACATGTAGGATAGCAGAAATGGAAAGGGTTAGAAATTGCTGAATGTAGAAATTCTCAAAAGAAAAAATTCTATATCATAATTATTTATTAATTTTATCGGCTCGTATTTCTGAGGAACTTAGTGTAAATATGATTTTAAAAACTTTTATAAAACTTTTTTCAGGACTGTTATTGCTTTTTATAAGTTGTAATTTGTTTGGTCAGCTTTCGATGATGGCTGAAAAAACTCCTTCAAATTACGTAATGAATGTTTTTACAGGAAATTGTTCTAAAATTAGTAATTTGGTTTTTAAGGGGGATAGCAATATGGGAGCTAGTAGTACAATTGGTGAATTTAATGGAGGAAATTACGGTATCAAGAGGTTTTGGTTAGGTATTGGTCATTCGATTTTTTTAACTACCGGTAAGGTAGGTAGTATCACAGGAAATAATGCGAATAATGATCCTGATAATGCAAGGATATCTACAGATAATCATATTTATTCCGGGGATCCTGATTTAGATGCTCTTGATCCGGAAATTGCAAAAGGGAATCATAAAAGCGGTGATGCTACTGTATTAGAATTTGATTTTATACCTCAGGGAGATTCCATAAGTTTTCGATATGTTTTTGCGTCTGAAGAATATCCAAATTATGGAACTATCTTTGATACTTTAGGTTTTATTTATAATGGATATAATGATTTGTTTGGAATGTTTATTAGCGGGCCCGGCATCACAGGGAAAAAAAATATTGCATTATTGCCGGATAATAAAACTACTATAGGAGTACAAAATGTAAATCAATATAAGAATTCTGCTTATTATATTAATAGTCTTTACAAAAATGCAAATCCTTATATTCAATTTAATGGTTATACTACACCTCTTGTAGCTTCTGCAAAAGTACAGCCGGGGAAAAAATATCATTTAAAGATAGCAATTGAAGATGTGGGAATTCCAAATCCTGCAGATTCAACTGCTTATAGAGAATTCGATTCCGGAGTTTTTCTTGAAGCCAATAGTTTCCAATGCAGTAATAATGCAGTAATTGATACAATAAAAACAACAATAACAACAAGTAATCCGGCAATAGATAGTGATCCTGTGGCTGGTTGTACCGATGCAATAATAACTTTTAGTCACAAAGTTTCTGCAACAGACAGGGTGATAAAGTATTCTCTTAATACGACTTTGGCCAAGGGGCAAGATTATACTTTAAATCCGGACACCAAGGACAGTGTAATCATTAAAGCAAACCAGGCAAGTACACAGCTAACAATTCATCCTTTGAATAACGGATATGGCAGCACACAAAATATTGTTTTTACAATTGTTGAAAACGATTCATCCTATACAATAAACATTAAACCAAACCAGAATATTAAACTGTATGCCAAACCGCAGGACAATCCATCAGTATGTAATGGAAATTCGATTAATATATGGGTAGAACATACAGGAGGTTTTAATCCTCTGACATACAAGTGGAATAATGCAGAAACAACTGATACAATTAAAGTTAAACCTGCAATTCAAACTACCTATACTGTAACTGTAACAGATGCATGCAATAATACAGCAACAGAAAATATTGTCACAAGCATCTTAACAGATAATACACAGAGTTTTTATGTTGACAGCATTTGTCCCGGCGTTCCGGCAAATCTTACTGCAAATGGGATGGGAGCGTATGACTGGCTATGGGATAATGGTAAGACAACCCAGACAATAACAGTATCTCCTAAGGTTAATACAACCTATAATGTCACTGTTACTGGTACTGGTAATTGTACTAAAGTTGATACTTTCGAAGTATATATGAAGCCTATACCAAAATTAAATGTAAATACTTTGAATGGCAATTCTGTTTGTCTTGGAGATACAGCGGGAATTTATGTTTCAGGTGGCTTGAATTATTTCTGGACAGCTTCAAACGGAGACAATAGTTTAATAGGGCAGGAAACATTTGATACTATATATGTAAGTCCGCAGGAATCAACAGAATATAAAGTTATTTCCTCCGCATCAAACGGATGCCGGGCAGATACATCAATAACAATTAATATTATCCCCGGCCCTACAGCAGTGTTTAGTTTTTCGCCCAAAAACGTTTGTGTTGGAGATATAGTCACAGTTCAATATCAGGGGAATGCAGATAATACTGCCAATTATAGCTGGAACTGGGGAGGCGCGACTGTTGTTTCAGGAACCGGACAAGGACCTTATTCAATAAAATGTAATACTCCCGGTTGGCAAAATGTTACTCTGCAGGTAAATCAGAATGGATGTAAGAGCGAATTTCATAAAGATTCTGTGTTTATAAACAGTAACCCTGAGATATATTTTCTTCCGCCTATTAATAATATAGGTTGTGAACCTTTGCCGGTAATATTTTCAGATAGTATCCATCCCTACTCAGCGGATTATATTTACAACTGGTCTTTCGGAGACGGGAATACTTCCAATAATGAAATTCCAACTAATATTTACCGTACTCCCGGAACTTATGATGTATCACTGACAGTTACAATAGGGAAATGTAAGACATCGGATACATTAAAGAAAATAGTTACTGTATATTCATTACCTGTTGCAAAGTATTCAACATTACCACCATCAGGACAAACAACTATATTTAATCCTGTCATATCTTTCAATGATGTTTCAGAGGGTGCAGATTCAATAAAATGGGTGCTTTGGGACGGAACAGAAAGAAGAGACAGATCATTTACCTTAACATTCGCTGATACAGGTTCATACTATTTTACTTTATATGCATATAGTACACATCAGGGTTCACCGGATATTGTTTGCACAGATTCTGTAACAGGTGTTGTGAGAGTCAGCAGTGATTATACAATATATATTCCAAATTGTTTTACTCCCAATGGAGACGGAATTAACGATATTTTCCAGATCTCAGGTGTAGGATTAAGAGGATTAAATATAACAATATTTAACCGTTGGGGAGAAGTAGTATTTGAATCAAGTGATATTCAAAAAGGCTGGGATGGAAAAGTTAACGGCAATAAGGCAGAAACAGGCGTCTATCTCTATAAAGTAGAATATAAGGATTCGGATCTCAAGAAACAGACCAGGTACGGGAAGGTTACACTTATTTATATAGAATAAGTGTGATTGGTTTTTTTTCTATGAGAAAGTAAAAGGGTTACCTATAAAGAGATGACAAGCCTGTAACCTGTAATTTTAAAAAAATTATATAATTCTACTGATTTACAATTTAGTAATACAAATTGAATTAAAATATTTTATTTCTTTAATAGAAAATCAAAAAAAATTTATTAAATTTGCAATATTAAAAAATTTAATGTAAACATTTAAATATTAATATCATGAAGAATATTAAAGTAGCAATTAATGGTTTTGGAAGGATAGGAAGAGTAACCTACCGTGCATTAGCAACCAAACCAAATATTGAAGTTGTAGCTATAAACGACCTTACTGATAGCAAGACACTTGCACATCTATTAAAATATGATTCAGTTCATGGTATATTTGAAGGTGATGTTCATACCGATGGAGAATATATCATTGCTAATAACAAAAAAATCAAAGTTTTCGCTGAAAGGGATCCCAAAAATCTCCCATGGGGTCAACTTGGAATTGATATTGTAATAGAATCTACAGGATTATTCCTTGATTCAGAAAAAGCTTCAATGCATCTTACTGCAGGAGCTAAAAAGGTAGTAATATCAGCTCCTGCTAAGGGTGATGATATCAAACAGGTTGTTCTTGGTGTGAATGACAATATTCTTAATGATAGTGATAAAATTGTATCAAATGCATCTTGTACTACAAACTGTGCAGCTCCTATGGTAAAAGTTCTTGAAGAAAACTGGGGAATTGAAAGAGGATTTATCACTACTACTCATGCATACACCGGAGACCAAAGACTTATTGATGCTCCACATAAAGATCTCAGAAGAGCTAGAGCAGCTGCAAATTCAATTATTCCAACTTCAACAGGTGCAGCAAAAGCTATCACAAAGATTTTCCCATCATTAAAAGGAAATCTTGGCGGAAGTTCTCTCAGAGTTCCTGTTATCGATGGATCAATCACAGATATTACTGTTACTTTAAAAAAGCCGGCAACTGTAGAAGAAATCAATGCTGCATTCAAGAAAGCTGCTGAAAAAGAATTAAAAGGTATTCTTCAATATTCTTCAGATCCTTTGGTATCAGTAGATATTGTTGGAAACAAATATTCTTGTATTTTTGATTCTGAACTGACTGTAGTAGTTGGTGATGACAAAAGGTTTGTTAAAGTTGTAGGTTGGTATGATAACGAAAGCGGTTATTCTACAAGACTTGCTGAACTTATTGAAAAAATAGCATAGTATTAATTGCCATAATTAATTATGACCTCATCTGTTTTTTATAGCAGATGAGGTTTTTTTATGATTAAATTAGAATAAATAATATTAGAATGAGTCAGGTGTTGGCGGACAATTCAAATAAAATATTATCAGGAGCGCAATAATTAGACTTGAAGAAGCGTATTTATGTCTGAATATGCCATTATATAATCTTTTGATTCCGAAAAATTTTTATAAATTCGTGTTGTTAACAAAATAACAACTATACGTGTGATATGTAGATAATTAGATATATCCTGAAAAAATATTGAATAAATAAAGTTTCAATAAACTATTTTTTTTTAAAATAATATATAATTTTGCAAAAAAAGTAATAGTAGTATTAATTATAATATATTAACATTATGAGTGCTGAATCCCTGATATTATTTTTCATAGTTGCGGTGGTGCTTGTAGGAGGTGCTATTATCTTCTCAGCATTAGCAGCGCCAAAATCAAGCAATCTTCAGAAGTTTGAGCCATATGAATGCGGTATTCCTACAAAAGGCATAACATGGCTTCAATTTAATGTAGGATATTATCTATTTGCAATACTATTTCTTGTGTTTGATGTTGAAACAGTTTTTGTGTTTCCATGGGCAGTGGTAATGAGAGAAGTAGGGATGACAGCATTTGTAGAAATAATTATATTCTTTTTCATTCTGGTATTAGGCTTAGGTTACGCCTGGAAAAAACACGCTTTGGTATGGGAATAAAATCAATGAAATATGAAGACTTCATTGACAATGACAGTCTTGAACTTTTAGGAAAATCCGGTGGAAATTTCTTTTTAACAACTATAGATGACCTTATTAACTGGGGAAGGTCTAACTCTATTTGGCCTTTAACATTTGCAACCAGTTGCTGCGGAATTGAGATGATGGCTGCAGGGGCTTCAAGACACGATTTTGCAAGATTCGGTATCGAAGTATATCGTGCAAGTCCGCGTCAGGCAGACGTAATTGTTGTTGCAGGTACAATAGTCAGGAAAATGGCACCTGTTCTCAAGAGGTTATACGATCAGATGTCAGAGCCCAAGTATGTTATTGCAATGGGTTCATGTGCCATATCAGGAGGGCCGTTTTTCTATAATTCCTATTCGGTAGTCAGAGGGGTTGAACATATTATTCCGGTAGATGTATTTGTTCCCGGATGCCCTCCCCGACCGGAAGCTTTGCTTTACGGAGTAATGCAATTACAGAGAAAAATTCAGAAAGAAACAGTCTGGGAAAAGAGAGACTCACAAAAAGACTTCATATAAATGAGTTGAAAGTTCATAATGTTTATAAAGTTGAAAGTTAAAACGACAGAATATAATGGATAATGCAGGATTAAAAGAAAAAGTGTTACAGATAGTTCCGGGAGCTGAAATTATTGAAGACAAACAATACCTGACAGTAACTGTTGCACCTAACAAGTTACACACACTTGCAGAAAAATTAAAGGAAGATGCGGAAACTCTTTTCGATTATCTGTTTTGTCTTACCGGAATGGACTGGACAGATAGTCTCGGCGTAGTATATCATCTCACTTCTACAAAATACAATCATTATATTGTTTTGAAAGTTAAAACTACCAACAGAACAGCTCCTGTTCTTGACAGTGTTTGCGATATATGGAAAACAGCTGAGTTTCATGAAAGGGAAGTTTATGACTTTTTCGGTATAGATTTTAAGAATCACCCTGATATGAGAAGAATATTCCTTGATGATAGCTGGGAAGGTTATCCATTGAGAAAGGATTATGTTGATGAAGTTAATATAATAGAAAGATAAAAACTACGAGAGTACACAGTTATCTGAAACCTGTGAGGTCTTAAAAACTGTGAAAGTTGAAAAAAGCGAAAACAGGATAAAACAATAAGTTAAGAGATGATTACAGAAGAAAATATTAATGTAGGAATAAAAGAAGAGGAATTCATATTAAATATGGGCCCTCAGCACCCTTCAACTCATGGAGTGCTCCGACTTGTTTGTTCTATTAAAGGTGAAATTGTTAAAAATATTGAGCCTCATTGTGGATACATTCACAGGGGGATTGAAAAAATGACAGAAAAGCTTACCTATCCACAGATCGTTCATCTTACAGACAGACTTGATTACCTTTCTGCTCTTATAAACAATGAAGCATATTGCCTGTGTGTTGAAAAAGCTCTTGAAATTGAAGTTTCGGACAGAATAAAATACATAAGAACCATTATGTCTGAACTTACCAGAATTGCTTCACATCAGCTATGGTGGTGTTCTTTCGGGATGGATCTCGGAGGACTTACCTGCTTTTTCTACGGTCTGCGCGACAGAGAAAAAATACTTGACATATTTGAAGAAACCTGCGGTTCAAGACTTATCATCAGTTATAATACGCCGGGTGGCTTAATGGCAGATATACACCCAAATTTTCAAAAGAAAGTAAAAGAATTTATTAAATATTTCAGAAAGACTCTTCCTGAATACGATCAGCTGCTTACCGGAAATGTCATCATGCAGGAAAGATGTAAGGGCGTAGGTTATATCTCCAAAGAAGATGCTATATCTTATGGAGTTACAGGACCTTCAGGCAGAGGATCTTGTTTTTCATGCGATGTAAGAAAGAAAGAACCATACAGTGCTTATAAATTTGTAAACTTTAATGAAGTACTGAGATGTGAAGGAGATACATTTGCAAGATATATGGTAAGAATGGATGAAATGAGAGAATCTATGAATATTATAGAACAACTTATTGATAACATACCTGAAGGACCTTATGCAGAAAAGATGAAAGGGGTGATCAAACTTCCCGAAGGTGAATATTATCAGAGAGTTGAAGCTGCAAGAGGTGAATTCGGAGTGTATATTGTAAGTAAAGGTGAAAAAAATCCATACAGAGTAAAATTCAGATCTCCTAACTTCAGTAATCTTTCAGCTCTTAATACTATGGCAAAGAATCAGAAAATAGCTGACCTTATTGCAATCGGAGGTTCGCTGGATTACGTAATTCCTGATATAGACAGGTAATGTTCAAGGAATGTATGAATTAAAAATTATTAGAAATAGTAACGAATTATAAGAAACAAGATGGAATTTAGTATCTATGATTTTACATCGTTTACGAAGTCACTGGACAAGCTGCTGAATGAGAATATGAGTTCGTTCTGGGCTACTTCAATCGAGATGTTATTAATAGGAGTAGGAATTTTAGCATTTTATGCACTTGTAGGTTTGTTCCTTGTATATGCCGAAAGGAAGGTATGTGCTTTTATTCAGAACAGGGTAGGTCCGAACAGAGTAGGCCCTTACGGTATTATCCAGACAATTGCTGACCTTTTTAAGCTTCTGATGAAAGAGCTTATCCCAATTAAGAATGCCGACAAACTTTTGTTCAACATTGCTCCTTTTATTGTAATTATAGCATCATTCCTTGCAATAGCAGCAATACCTTTTGCTAAAGGTCTTCATGCTATCGATTTCAATATAGGAATTTTTTATGTAATTGCTGTTTCATCAATGGGAGTAATTGGTGTTTTACTTGCCGGATGGTCGAGTAATAACAAATACTCACTTATCGGTGCAATGCGAAGCGGAGCACAAATAGTAAGTTATGAATTATCCGTAGGGTTATCTTTGATAACTATGGTTATTTTTGCCGGAAGCATGCAATTTTCTGTAATAGTAGAAGCACAGAGAGACGGTTGGTTTCTTTTTAGAGGACATATTCCTGCAATAATTGCTTTTGTTGTCTACCTGATAGCATGTACTGCTGAAACAAACAGAGGCCCTTTTGACCTTGCGGAAGCTGAATCAGAATTAACAGCAGGATACCACGTAGAATATTCAGGAATAAAGTTTGCATTCTTCTTCCTGGCAGAATACATGAACATGTTTATTGTTGCTTCAATAGCTGCTACAGTATTCCTTGGCGGTTGGATGCCTTTACATGTAGGTGGATTTTCAGGTTTCAACCATGTGATGGATTTTATTCCTCCTTTCTTCTGGTATATAGGAAAAACATTCTTTATAATTTTCATCATGATGTTATTCAAATGGACATTCCCAAGATTAAGGATTGATCAGTTGCTGACTCTTGAATGGAAATATTTGTTGCCGATAAACCTTGTCAATGTAGTATTAATGGCATTAATAGTATTAAACGGGTGGCACTTTTAAGTTGAAAGTTTTAAGTTAAAAGTTAAAAGTTAAATTATGGGATTAATTAAGTATATATCAGGAATATTCAAAGGGGTTTGGTCTCTGCTGCAGGGTATGGCAGTAACCTCATCCTACTTTGTAAGACCATGGACAATTGTAACTCAGCAATATCCCGAAAATCGTAAGGGAAATAAAAGAGGAAGAAGTAAAAAGAAACTTGAGATGTTTGAACGTTTCAGGGGTGAGTTGGTTATGCCTCATAGTGAAAATAATGAACATAAATGCTCAGCATGCGGTATATGTGAAATGAATTGCCCTAATGGTACCATTGAAGTGATTTCCAAAATGGAAGTCAATGAAGAAGGTAAGAAAAAAAGAGCATTGGACAAGTATGTTTACCATCTTGGAATGTGTACATTCTGCGGATTATGCGTAAAAGCATGTCCATCAGGAGCAATATGTTTCTCACAGAATTTTGAACATGCTGTATTCAACAGGGCAAAGCTCAATAAAATTTTAAATAATGAAGGTTCTAAATTATTAAAAGGAGTAGAGTAATGGAATTAACATTCGGACAAATGATGTTTTATCTGTTTGCGGGGATAATAGTATTATTCTCAATACTGACAGTCACAACAAGAAGAATTCTAAGAGCAGCTACATTCCTGCTGATAGTTCTTGTAGCTACAGCGGGTCTTTACTTCATGCTGAATTATCAGTTCCTTGCAGCCGTTCAGCTGACTGTATATGCAGGAGGGATTGTGGTTCTGATAATTTTCTCAATATTACTTACTAGTCATATCAGCCAGAAATTTGAGAAAATCGGATTAATGAAAAATATTATGGGGGCAATTGCTGCAATTTCAGGAGCAGTTCTATGCATTACTACCATACTACAATATAAATTTTCTGCAACAAATGCTGCCGCAGAAGAAATTAATATGAGACTTATTGGGAAAAGCCTTTTAAGTTATGATAAAGAAGGTTATGTATTGCCTTTTGAAGTCATAAGTATTCTGCTGCTTGCAGCTATGGTTGCATCCATTGTTATTGCTAAAAGAAGTAAAACTACTAATAACTAAATAATTATGTACACAGGTATTCCTTTAGAAGCTTTTCTGATCATCAGTACATTTATGTTTTTTACAGGAGTATTCGGCTTCATTACTCGTAAAAACCTGATAACTATTCTTATGTCTGTCGAATTAATACTTAATTCAGTAAATATTAACTTCGTTGCTATTAACAGATATTTATTTCCTGACAGACTTCAGGGACATTTCTTTGCTCTTTTTGTCATTGCTGTTGCTGCTTCTGAAACAGCTGTAGCTATTGCAATTATAATAAATATCTACAGAAGGTTCAAGACAGTTGATGTTGAAAACGTTAACGAAATGAAATGGTAAGTGAGTTCATAAAGTTTAAAGTAGAATATAAAGTTTTCTGATAAATAAAAGAATAATATTATGATAGATTTTAGTATTTCAGTATTGGTTCCGTTGCTACCTCTCTTTATGTTTATATTCATAGGGTTGACCGGACATAAGTTTAAGCCACTGGTTTCAGGAATATTGGGGACATTAAGTATATTCACTTCACTGGTAATATCATATACTATTGCATACCAATACTTCTTTAATGTTGGCAAGGTAAATGGTGTATATCAAAAGATTATAGGATTTAACACTGTGTGGCTTCAACTGACTCAAAATCTTCATATTGATATGGGCACTCTTCTTGATCCTATATCTGTAATGATGATTGTAGTGATCACTACAGTATCATCCATGGTTCATTTATATAGCCTTGGTTACATGAAAGGTGAAAAGGGATTCCACAGATTTTTCTCCTTCCTTTCATTATTTAGCTTCTCAATGCTGGGGTTGGTGCTGGCAACAAATATTTTCCAGATGTATATATTCTGGGAACTTGTTGGTGTTTCATCATTCCTATTGATAGGTTTCTATTATGAAAAACCATCAGCAGTAAGGGCATCAAAGAAAGCATTTATAGTTACAAGATTTGCAGACCTTGGATTTCTTTTAGGAATACTTCTTCTGTCATATACCACGAAAACATTTGACTTTATTCAGCTTACAAATCCGAACGGAGCAGCAATCCATATGGGAGGTTCAGTATTGTTTATGGGTTTATCAACCATGACATGGGCACTCATAATGATATTTATCGGAGGTGCCGGTAAATCAGCAATGTTCCCGTTACATATCTGGCTGCCTGATGCAATGGAAGGTCCGACACCGGTTTCAGCATTGATTCACGCAGCAACAATGGTTGTTGCCGGAGTATATCTGGTAGCAAGACTTTTTCCTATGTTTGCAATTTCTGCTCCGGCAGGTCTTGAAGTTGTAGCATATGTAGGAGCATTTTCATCCTTATTTGCAGCAATCATTGCCTGTACGCAGTTTGATATCAAACGTGTACTTGCCTACTCTACCATGTCGCAGATAGGTTATATGATGCTTGCAGTAGGTGTTTCGGGTTACGGAGGCGAAGAAGGTCTTGGATTTATGGCTTCAATGTTCCACCTGTTTACACACGCAATGTTTAAAGCTTTGCTTTTCTTAGGTGCAGGTGCTATCATCCATGCAGTACACAGTAATTTTATGTATGACATGGGCGGATTGAGAAAACATTTACCGATTACCCACATTACATTTTTAATTGCAGTACTGACAATCTCAGGAGTACCATTCCTGTCAGGTTTTTTCAGTAAAGATGAAATTCTCGCTGCTGCCTATGCTCACAATAAAATTTTATTCTTCAGTGCATTGTTCGTTGCAGGTCTGACTGCTTTCTATATGTCAAGATTATATTTCAATGTCTTCTGGGGTAAAGAAAATCATTATCATCATACTCCAAAAGAATCACCTCTGACAATGACTATTCCATTGATGATTCTTGCTGTTTTCTCAATTGTAGCAGGCTATATCCCTTTCCACAATCTTGTTACTTCTGACGGCAAACCTTTTGAAACTGAAATGAATTATACAATTGCATCAATATCTGTTTTATTCGGATTAGTTGGCATAGTAATAGCTGCCATAATGTATGCCAAACCAACTAATATTCCGGACAAGATTGTTGCATCAGTTAAGACATTCCATAAATGGGCTTTCAATAAATTCTATTTTGATGAATTATATCTTTTTGTCACAAAGAGGGTATTGTTCAATTGCGTTTCAAGGCCTGTTGCATGGTTCGACAGACATATTATTGACGGATCAATGAACGGGATATCTAATGTAACTAATTATATATCCGTTAAGATTAAAGGATTTCAATCCGGTCAGGTTCAGCAGTACGGATTTGTATTCGTAATGGGTGCTGTATTACTTGTAGCAACTTTCATCTATTTATTAACCTATTAAAATAATTTAGAAAAAGATATGGATATTTTAACATCATTTGTAGTAGTACCATTACTTACAATAATAGGGATATTTTTCTGCAAAAGCAATAAACAGACAAGAGTAGTTTCTGCAATTGGTATGAGCATTCAGCT
>JAUZOY010000250.1 GCA_030706235.1 Bacteroidota bacterium
TAAAGAGGTAATAGAAACAAAAGCAGAAATAATACTAAGTGATTTTGTTACTAAACGTCTAAATTGGTTAAGCGGAGCAGCAAAAGCTATGCTTATAACACCATCAAGGAAGCATGCTGTTTTATATAAATTAATGATTGATAAAATGATAGCAAAGAATGGGTATGGGTTTAAATCGGTTGTTGCATTTACCGGGACTGTGGAACACGATGGGGTTAAATATACTGAAGAAAACATGAATAAAGATTTTAAAGAAAAAGACATTAAACAAATTATTTCCAATAATGATAATGCAAGAATAATTGTAGTAGCTGATAAATTACAAACAGGTTTTGATGAAAAACTTTTATGTTGCCTTTACATTGATAAAAGGTTAAATAGTGCTGTCAAGGCTGTGCAGACAATATCAAGAATAAACAGACCTTGCAAAGGTAAAAAGACTTTTGTCTTGGATTTTATTAATAATCCTGAAACCATAAAAGAATATTTTGAATACTATTATGGAGGAGACATTTATCTCCCATTAGATAACGAAACTGACCCGAATATATTATTTGCCAAAAGAGATACTCTTTTAGACTATTTTGTATTTACTTTAAAACAAGTGCAAGAAGCATACAATTTGATTAATGACGGGCAAAAACATTCGGGACTATTAACCTCAATTTTTGCAGGGGCAAGAGAAAAGTATAAGAAACTGGAAGCTGATAAGCAAAAACTGTTTTTGGGCGAACTCTCAAAGTTTAGCAAGTTATTTTATTATATTTCAACTGTTTATAATATTTGGAATGAAGAACTAAAAGAAGTGGCAGTATTTGCAGATGCATTATACAATGTTTTGTATCAAAAAAAGGATGAAACAAGCATTGACCCGGAAGAATTAGTGGAGTTGGTTAAGTTTTCTACTGAAAAGGTAAAGGAAGAACAGGATTTATTTATGTCCACAACTGAAGAGAAACTTAATAAAATTAATACTGAGGTTAACTTAAAGCAAAAGAAGTTTTCTGTTATTGATGAAATCATCGAAGCTATAAATACCAAATATGGGACTTATGAGAAAAGCGAAGAAGAACTCACGCAGATTGTTGATATAGTGAGCAAAGACGAAGATATGCAGAAAAAAACCAAAAACAGTTCACCAAATGCATACCAAGCAGAAGCAGAAGAAAAAATTGATAAGATTATAATTAACAGAATGCTGGAATCAGACGGGGAAAGACTTGATTTTTATACCAATATCAGTAATGACAAGCAGGTGTTAAAAGAACTTGCAAAAGTTGTTATTCATAAGATTAAGGATATGCTGATTGCGGGGTAAGGTGATATAGACAGAGAACCATTCTCTATCCATTCTTGATTTAATGGGCATAAGCAATTAATTTGAATCATTTGAAACAGAGTCAACGATAAAGGATAATGATGAGTTCACAGATTGTGACGAAATTAACGAAAAGAAGTGAGAAGAAAATGCAAATGTGTGGGAACTGCATGAAAGTTTATGATGAATCTGAATATGCAAAATGCCCGTTTTGTTCCGATGATGAAGACGAATATACGCACGTTATTGTATTCGATAAAAAGACCGGCGTAGCAAAATCAGTACCAAAGGAAGATGCACATCTTTGAATGAACAAATAATCTTGTGTGGGCAGGGGACGGTTCTCTGTCACATTCCACAAATTAAAAACATCCTAGAATAATATTATTCCCGGGTGTTTTGTTTTGAGGGCAGACACATGGGACCGCCCCTACATATTAATGTTTTTTATGGTTTTAATTCACCCACCAATTTCGACTTAACCGAGCGTGCATTTTTTGGGGTTTTCAATCAGCCAACTTCGGATTTGTTGATGCTGACATTCTTAAAAATTTCGTTCTAAACTCTGCGAAACGGAGTAATCGAAACAAACACTGTGTGAGCGTAGCGAGTTTGTTTGTTTCACGCAGTGAACGCAGGAAGTTTATTCGAAATTTTTAAGCGGAAGCGAGGCAAATCCGAAAAAAGAAACCCCTACGAGGGGCCAGGGGTGGTAATTGCGAGATGAATCCAAAAAAATACCCTTTTAAGGGGGAATAGGGGCTGAAAGCCCCTATATATTAATTCGAATTTTCGCGCTCAGATGCATCTCCGTTTATTTTATTAAACATATCCTCTATACTGACATTTTCATTTACTATATATCTTTTAATCTCAAAAGGATTATCTTCATAATAATTCAAGCCTTCATCGGTAGTTACCCCCATTTTATAGCCGGACTGTGCCGCTACATTTTCAATTTCCTTATCATAACTTCCATAGGGGTATACTAATATATCTGAAGAACTTCCCAACTTCTGTTTAAAGAGATTCATGGATGACTTAAATAACTGTTTTAACTTGTTAGGCTTTTTAGATAGATTCTCTAAGTCTTCATGCTGAGGAGTATGGTCAACTACATCTATGATATCTCCGTCTTTATCTTGCGCAAGGCTGGCAACTTGTTCCCAGGAATAATAGTCTTTAGGGTCTGTGATGATTCCATTTTCTTGCCTTTCACCGACTACAGCAAGGTCAGCATGCATATTATATTCTTTTAATAATTTTATGGCACCATCAGCATAAAATCCGTCATCAATTGAAAGTACAATTGAGTTTTTGGGAATGGGGGTACCGTCTTTAATATATGAATACAATTCTTGATAGGATATTGTAGAATAATTATTTTGTTTTAGATATTCTAATACATTTCTGAAGTAGTCTAAAGTGATTTCAGTATCGGGATATTCTACATCCTTCGGTGAATCCACGAATTTATGAAATAATAAAACCGGGACTCCCGTTTCTTTATCAATCACAAGATTGTCATCGGGGTTATTATCATTACTTTTTTCAATATTATTGTTATCATTATTAATTTGATTTAGAGAGTCTGAATTTATTTTATTAAATATTTCCTCAACACTGATATTTGGATTTACTGAATATCTTTTAATCTCGAAAGGATTATCGCCATAATAGTTCAAACCCTCCTCTATGGTTACTCCCATTTTGTATCCCGATTGTGCAGCTATCTCTTCAATTTCTTTATTATAACTTCCATATGGATATACTAATATATCCGAAGAACTTCCCACCTCTTGCTTAAAGATATTCATGGATGACTTAAATAATTGCTTCAGTTCATCAGGATTTTTGGACACTTCTACTAAATCAGCATGCTGGGGCGTATGATCAGTTACATCTATAATATCTCCATCTTTATCTTGCGCGAGGTCGATAATTTGTTCCCAGGTATAATAGTCTTTCGGGTCTGTGATAGTGCCTTTTTCTTGCCTTTCACCAACTACAGCAATGTCAGCATGCATATTATATTCTTTTAACAATTTTATGGCGCCATCTGCATAAAATCCGTCATCAATTGAAAGCACAATTGAGTTTTTAGGAATGGGGGTGCCGTCTTTAATGTATGAATACAACTGTTGATATGATATAGTGGAGTACTTATTTACTTTTAGATATTCTAATACATTTTTGAAGTAGTCTAAAGTAATTTCAGTATCAGGATACTCAATATCCTTCGGTGAATCCACAAATTTATGAAATAATAAAACCGGGACTCCCGTTTTTTTATCAATCACAAGATTATTATCAGTGCTTATTCCTGATAGTTGAATATAATCATCAGGATAAATAACGTTAGCTTTTTCTACAGTAGAAACTCTATTTGCCAGATTGGATCTAACAGTGTTATAATTATTTTCAGCACTTACACTATTACTAAGAGAAAATGTTGTAATGCAAGAAAGCATAAGCAGAGCGCATTTTTTGTTATTGCGTTTTTTTGAATTTGTTCTTAAATTCATTTTATCACCACCGTAATTTATTGTAATTATTGTAATAAATGTATAATAATAATACAAGAAAAATATGCAAAGATTTCAAATTATTATGTAAAGTAGGTACCCAAAAGGGGCATGACAAAGGTGACAAAGGGACGGTTCTATGTCATGTTTTCTTCTCCGCTGCAGCTAATAATCAACCCTCAGGCGTGTATTCATTCCTGAGGGTTTTTATTTTTCTTCAAATATTAAATTGCCGTATCAGCAGGTTTCCTTGTATAAACTATTGCGCTTAGCAATTTTATAAGCTTATTTCAGGCATATTTGTTGGTAGCGGTTTTATCCATGTATTATCAATGCGCACATCATTCCTATATTTCTTTACCTCATTGATAAACCAGGGTAATTTATCAAGATATTTCCCCGGAGTATTACCGTCAATTATTGTAAAAACGAGAAAAAGGTTAATATCTTGAATTTTTTGTAATAGTTGAATTAAAGCATCCTTATCATATGAACCAGTTTTTTTATACTGTTTCCATAAATCATAATTTAGATCATGATTTTGGGTAATTTCCAAAAGGTCAGAATCATTTGTATATTGAGCAAGAAAATCTTTTGCCAAATTACAGTGACTTTTAGGATGA
>JAUZOY010000251.1 GCA_030706235.1 Bacteroidota bacterium
ACGGACAGCATAACCTTTAATGTAAGAGGGAGCATGTACGATTAAGTTATATAAGGGATGTTTTCAATTATATCAAAACGATGTATTGAGACATCCCTTAACACTGTATATGGCAAAAAATAAGCTGTCTGTCAGATTATGTTGAAATGATAAGCTCCATCTATATAAAATTAAAACAAAACATGCAGAACCGTAAAGTTTTCTTGATATAAATACAGATGAGGGGATATTAGTTAATGTCGAAGTATTATATAGTGTATAAAGATTTGGATGATCAGTCGGCAGGCTTTCGTGATGCCCAAAGGGCGCTTGAGGGCTTTGAAGACAGGCTGAACTCAATAGCGGACTCGATGGATTGGCCGTGACGGCAGTATGGCAGCATTGAAACAGCAATTAAAGGGCTGCAGCAGGAACATGCCTGCAATAGCCAATCGTGTCAGTTCGATAGCCACAGCCATAACAGAAATTACAGAGGCATACAGGAATGCGGAAAAGAAATGCTATCAGGATTTCGGAGGCTCAGACAATGCCAAGGACAACAAAAGTACGCATTCAGGTAAAATGCCCGGAGGCTTGTCAAGTGCTATTCTGCTTGGGATGCGTAAAGATTTCAAGTTGAGAAAAAACGAAAAAACCGCAGGCTATAGACTAATGAGTAATGTACAGAAAACGAGTCAAAGTGCTGTTTCGAATAGTACAAATAATAAGGGTAAAAGTAATGACCCGAATCTTAGGTATGAAGATTTGATTAGAAGTTCTTTAAAGGGGACGAGTAAAGGTGATGATAATAACAAAAATAAATCCAGTCAAAATTCAAATAAAACTAGTAAAAATACACCGATTATTACAAAGCCTGATATAACAGAATATGGATATGGTATAACTTCTACGTTATATGATATAAAATTTAATAGTAGATATGATGCAAGGACGTATATTGATGGTCTTAATGGTGGACCATATGATTCTTATGTAGACTTTGTGTCTGGACTTATAACTGAGGCATTAACTAAGAGTGCAGTACCTGGTTTTGGAACAGCAGCAGGTTTATCAATGGCTGCAATAGATACGGGATATAATATTATGTATGACGGAGTTTTGGATCAAATTGATGAAATTAAGACCGAGAAAGTATGCATTACTGTCACGAAATGGAATATTCCTCAAAATCATGGGTTTGGTTATTTGGATACTATATATTCAGTAAGTTCTTGGAAATAAACTTAAAAAGAATAAGATTTGAAAGGAGAATTGTTTTGTCAAATAAAAGTATATCAAGTATTGCAAGAATAAACTTACTGATAACTGGAATTTTAATGAGTTCTTGTATTGCTTTAATGTTTAAAGTAAAAGATATTCTATCAATTATAAAGAATTATAGTATAATTAAAAAAATTAATTTTTCTATAATTTCAATTAATGTTATAACTAATAATGAAACATATAGTATAAAAAATATACCATTAGGTATAGCTTTATTTGGAGTATTATATAATATTTACGAATTAGTAAAAAATCTTTATGCTAAATATAAGAAATCCCAATAAAGAGTGAATAAACAAATAAAATAAGAATATAGAATCTTGATAGAGTAATATATATACCTTTATTTCTATTAAGGTTCCTTTTCTTGAGAGTAACATTTCCTGTCCGTCAGAAATCTGCAATTAATATCCACAAAGAAAAATATCAGGCGTCAAGCACTAAGGAATTTTACCGAAAAGTTTCAAGCTATGATAAAAACTATGAAATTAGAATTACATATGACGAAGAACATGATAAAGATCCTTATACTGATATTTATCAATTAATAATAATGGTTATTATTTCAATCAGTATTGACACCTTTCATTTTTACACATATTTACTTGATATATAAAAGAGTATTAAAGTAAAAATGGGAACCCAATTTGAGTAAGAAAAATAAGGATTTTAAATATATTGAAGAGCTTAAAGAGCGGCAAGATCACCAATATCAAGATTATACAGGTATTAAGATACCGCCATTTAGGAAATATTCCGGAATATTTTTCGTTAGGGGTGTTCTTTATATTTCTTTTGGAGTATTAATTGGGTTCATGATAATATATCCAATATTTTTTATGACTTTTAATATAGACAATATTGGTGGACTAGTAGCAGCATCTCTTTTATTTGGCCTTTATTGCATCTCTTTTATATTAGCAGGATTAAGATTGATTAAGAACGCAAAAAGAAAAAAATTGCAGAAATGAGGAAAATAAACAAGTTGTTAAACACTTTTTGAGCGTACGAAGGAATATGGGATTAATATTAAAGAAGCTTATGGCAACAAGGCATATTTCAGAAAGGCAATATTGGGTAGATTAAGTTGAAACAATTATGGTCTACAGTATATGTGAATCCTGAAGCCAAAAAGAAATAAGAGTCCAAAGTAAAAGATACTATAATAGGAGGGATATTAATGAAGCTGCATTACGGCCGTATTCTTAAATTATCTTTATTATCATTCCTAATGTTTATATTTTTGTTAAATACACAGGCTGCTGCTGCACAAACGCCAAAGCTGTCGATGGACTTCAACAAACTTATTTACGAACAAAATCTTAGTTTGACAATTTATTATGTAAGCCCCTTTAAGCTTACTCGTGCACCAATAAAAACAAAAGATTTAGAAAATGGATGGTTTGAATATAAGATAATAGTACAGAATTATCGCCTTGAAAATTATATGAATTTGCTTAACTCCTTAAATAAAGCAAAATTTACTCCTGTAAAGAAGAAATCATACGAAAATCTTCGAATATATTATGTTTTTGAAACTAAAAAAAAGAAATTGCTTAGTGTTGGTATGTGGGGTAATGACAATAGTATGTTTATCAATGGGTATGAAGTCGTGGAGAATAAAACCTTATATGATATAGTTATGCCGTTTTTGCCCAAAGATGCCGCCAATGAATTACAGAAATATTTGCGAGAATCTAAGTAGCAAACATGATACTTGAAGGTTCTTTGATACGAGATTAAATAGGGCATAAAAAATATAAATCAGATCAAAGGTCACTACAACGGTAAAAGTACAAAACAGCGGTAAAAATAAATATTGAATATACGAACTATAAGGTGAAATAAATGGGGGAAATGAAATGGATAGGTTTAAAAAGCTTTTTGCTATCATGATAATTATGCTTATTCCTTTAACTTTGACATCATGCATAGAAAGTAATGTAAAGTATCCTGATGGGAGGGATACTGTAAAAAGCTTTGGAGACGGCACATACCAGTTTTCTTATACTGACGATAAAAAATATCTTATTCTAATTAATGTTGCCGTCCCAACAAGTATTGATGATAAGGTTATAAATTATGAGTTAATAAAGGATAAACTCTATGTTTATGGAGGAATCGGGTATACGATACTTGATTGCGAAACTAATATGGTTAGACAATATCTGACTTTTGAAGGGTATACAGAAAATGAGAAAAAACAATATAAAATTTGTGAAGATGTAAATGACAAAAATATTGGCAAGATTATAAAACTAAAAAAGTTTGAGGATTTTTCAAAGAAAGAAAGAATAATTTTAAAAAATTTAAAATATTTAAAATATTTGAGTAATTAGAGGAAAATTGAAAGTATTCAATGTTAGTAGACTTTTGCAATTAGTTTTTCCAAAAGACATGGTGACGGTACATCTGTCTTGAATAAATTCAAGCATTGAATCCTGATATAGACTAGACGTAAAAGCAGTCGGGACTGAAATGAACCGACTGCTTTCTACAATTCACTATTTCTTCTTCGTATTCTCAGGTTGCTGTATGAAGAACTGCTTTTCAGCCAGTTTGGCCTGAACGATATCCAATGCCTCTCCAAAACGCTGGAAATGTACGACTTCTCTCTCTCTAAGGAAACGTAACGGATCTATGACATCCGGATCATCACACATACGAATCAGGTTTTCGTAAGTAGCTCTGGCTTTTTGCTCTGCTGCCAGGTCTTCAACCAGATCGGCGATCGGATCGCCTTTCGACTGAAGAGTAGCAGCGGAAAAAGGAACTCCAGAAGCATTTACAGGATAAATTGCATGATCGTGGTCGGCATAGTAAGCACCCATGCCTGCGGCTTCCATTTCCTTTGCTGAGACACCTTTCGTAAGCTGATGTACGATAGCACCGATAATTTCAAGGTGTGCAAGTTCCTCAGTGCCTATATCGTTCAGGGTAGCCTTCGCATAATCTGTAGGCATACTGAATCTTTGGCTGAGGTATCTTAATGATGCTCCTAACTCACCATCCGGGCCGCCGTATTGTGTAATTATATATTTAGCCATCTTTGGGTTTCTGCATTTTATGTTTACCGGGTATTCCAATCTTTTTTCATAAACCCACATTTTAAAACCTCCATTCGCAAGTTTACAGTGTACAATGTACAATTTACAGTAGATA
>JAUZOY010000252.1 GCA_030706235.1 Bacteroidota bacterium
AAACTTTTTAATAATTGTAATTTTTGAGAGTAAACATTATTAATGAAAAACAGGCTCCAGATTAATAAAACCAATACTGTGTAAATAGTAGATTTTTTCAAATCACATTAATTTTAATATCAGATGTTTTGGAAATATAATTTTCTGGTGTGAAAAATGCTAAAGGATCCAACCCCAATAAGGGTTTCCGTATAATCAGGTGTATATACGTCTTGATTATTTGTTTTATACTCCAATTGAATATAAATCCCGTAACAGGCACAATAATATATTGATAAACAATATTATATAACTTAACAGGAATCGACATTTTAATATTTAAACTTATTAAAAATTGGTTAAGCTAATATCCAAATAATATTTTAATAATGTAATAATTATTTTTATTATTTTTTTATTGAAATATCTAATTTACATATTGACAATCTATTAAAATAAAGTGGCATTTTTCCTTAAAATCGAAGAATTATTATTTCTTTAATAAATGTTTTATTTTCCACATTTATCAATTCATAAATCTGAAATTGTTTCAGGTATATTCTTTATTCTATGAAACTTTTCAAAGTAGTATCTCTGTTTTATTAATTATTCGTTAATTTGCACTTTATAGATAAATTATCAGGGATCTCATAAGATGGGCAATGGAAGCAAAAATATTTATCCTGTATATGACAGGTTGCTGAAAAGAAGTGATAAAGAAATGCTGCTCTGTCAACATTCGGTTGTTATATGGCTTACAGGTCTGTCCGGTGCAGGAAAAACTACCATTGCAAACGGAGTTGAAAGAAAACTATACAATGAGGGATATTTATCTCAGATTTTAGACGGAGACAACATCAGGGATAAAATTAACAGGGATCTGGGATTCAGCAAGGAAGACAGAAGATTGAATATCATTAGGGCTGCAGAAATATCCGGTCTTTTTATGGATTGCGGAATAATCGCAATCAACTGCTTTATTAGCCCCAGCAGAGATATTCGCCAGGAGGCAAAAAATCTGATTGGTGAAGAGAATTTCTTTGAGATTTATATTAACTGTCCACTGGAAATCTGTGAAAAAAGAGATGATAAAAGATTGTATGAAAGAGCCAGATCGGGAGATATTAAAGAGTTTACCGGTATCAGCAGCCCTTATGAAGAACCTTTGAACCCTTCTCTGGAAATAAAAACAGATATCCTTAGCATTGAAGATTCAATAAATAAACTATATAATTTTATTTTACCAAAAGTTAATATTATCAGATGATAAAATATAATCTGTCGCATTTAGAGGAACTGGAATCTGAATCCATATTTGTAATTCGTGAAGTATGTTCTCAGTTTCAGAATCCTGCATTACTTTTTTCGGGAGGCAAAGACTCAATAGTAATGTTTCATCTTGCAAGAAAAGCTTTCTTTCCTGCTCCACCGCCATTTCCTCTTCTTCATATTGATACCGGTCACAATTTTATCGAAACTCTTGAATACAGAGACAGAATCGTACAAAATACAGGTGTCAGACTTGTTATCGGTAGTGTACAGGAATCTATTGATAAAGGCAGAGTTACGGAAGAAAAAGGATATAATGCAAGCAGAAATATGCTACAGACTGTAACTCTACTGGATACTATTGAAAAGTATAAGTTCGATGCAGCAATGGGTGGTGCAAGAAGAGATGAAGAAAAAGCAAGGGCTAAAGAGAGATTTTTTTCACATAGAGATGAGTTTGGTCAGTGGGATCCTAAAAATCAGAGACCTGAACTTTGGAATCTGTTCAATGGCAGAAAAAACATCGGCGAACATTTCAGGGTATTTCCTCTAAGTAACTGGACAGAAATGGATATATGGCAATACATTCTGATTGAAGATATCGAAATGCCTTGCCTTTATTTTTCACATATGAGAGACTGCTTTACCAGAGATGGCGTAATATATGCCAAGTCGGAATATATACCAATGAAAACAAATGAGATAATAGAAAATATGAGGGTAAGATTTCGTACAATCGGGGATATGACATGTACAGGTGCAGTCTTGTCTGATGCAAATAGCGTTGAAGATATCATTCTTGAAGTTTCCGCAACCCGTGTTACCGAAAGAGGAACAAGAGCTGATGATAAACGTTCTGATACTGCTATGGAAGACAGAAAAAAAGAAGGCTACTTTTGAGTCGAATGTTGAAAGTTTAAAGTTAAAAGTTTATGAAGAATAAAGAAAGTAATAAATATCTTGATATGGAACTGTTGCGGTTTACAACTGCAGGAAGTGTTGATGACGGGAAGAGCACGCTGATTGGAAGGCTGTTGTATGATAGTAAATCTATTTTTGAGGATCAATATGAAGCTATCAAGCGGGTAAGTGAAAAAGCAGGAGATGAACAGGTTAATCTTGCATTACTTACTGACGGGTTACGAGCAGAAAGAGAACAGGGAATAACAATAGATGTTGCATACAGATACTTTGCCACACCAAGGAGAAAGTTTATTATTGCCGACACACCGGGGCATATTCAGTACACAAGAAATATGGTTACAGGTGCATCAACCGCAAATCTTGCGATAATACTTGTAGATGCAAGAAACGGTGTGGTGGAACAGACATGCAGGCATTCTTTTATAGCATCACTTCTTAATATTCCTCATCTGGTTATCTGCGTCAATAAAATGGATCTGGTAAACTATGATGAAAATGTATTTGAAGACATAAAGAAATCTTTCAAAAATTTTGCTGCAAAGCTTGAAATCCAGGATATTAATTTTATACCTATATCTGCAAAATTCGGAGATAATGTGGTAGAAAAATCTAAGAACATGGACTGGTACCAGGGTTCTACTCTGCTTTATTTACTTGAAACTATTCATATAGGAAGCGATTTTAATCTTATAGATTGCCGCTTTCCGGTACAGAATGTTATTCGGCCACAATCAGATAAATATCATGATTACAGAGGATTTGCGGGTAGAATTGCAGGCGGGATTTTTAAACCGGGTGATAAAGTAATGGCTCTGCCTTCGGGGTTTTCTTCTAAAATAAAATCAATAGATACTTTTGATGGTCCCGTGAAAGAAGCATTCCCTCCGATGTCAGTTACTATCACACTTGAAGATCAAATTGATATCAGCCGGGGTGATATGCTGGTAAGAGAAAACAACGTTCCTACAGTATCACACGATATTGATCTTATGATATGCTGGATGAATGAAAAGAAATTAAATCTTAACGGTAAATACGCAATTAAACATACAACCAAAGAAGCACGTTGTATTATAAAAGATATAAAGTATAAAGTTGATATTAACACTCTTCACCGTATTGTAGATTACAAGGAAATAGGCCTGAATGATATAGCAAGAATTATAATACGAACAACACAACCATTATTCTTTGATAAATACAAGATCAACAGAACAACAGGAAGCGTAATACTTATTGATGAAGCAACAAACGAAACACTTGGAGCTGGAATGATAATAAGATGAAAAAAGTAATTGAAATTCAGGGAATAGGAAATATTGCAGATATTAATGTGGTTAATAATGCAATCAATAATATTCTTTCGGAAAAAATTCAGGGTCCAGGTATTATCGATATTTACAATAAAATATTCTCCTGCATTGATCTTACATCTCTGGAAGGTTCTGATACCTGGCAAAAGATTGAAGCTTTGTGTGCTAAGGCTTTAAATTATCAGGATAAAAAAGTTGCTTCGATTTGTGTATACCCGGTATTTGTAAAGTCTATAAAGGAATATATAGCAAATGCCCCCACCCCTAACCCCTTTTCCCCAGGAGAGAGGAATAATGGCCAGACATACTTTAAAGTAGCATCAGTAGCAGGAGGTTTCCCATCAGGTCAGATACCCATGCATATAAAACATCTTGAGGTTAAATATGCACTTGAACAGGGAGCAGATGAAATAGATTTTGTTATTAATCAGGGGAAATTTCTTGAAACAGATTATAATTATGTCTTTGATGAAGTAGCAGGAGCAAAACAAATATGTAAAGATAAACTATTGAAAGTAATCCTTGAGACAGGAGAATTATTAACACCTGAAAACATTTATAAAGCTTCGAGAATTGTTATTGAAGCCGGTGCGGATTTCATCAAAACATCTACTGGAAAAACTTCAGTATCAGCAACACAGCAGGCCGTATTTATTATGTGCTGCGCAATTAGGGAATATTATAATGCTACAGGTAAAAGCATAGGAATCAAACCCGCAGGAGGAATATCCATGCCAAGTCAGGCAGTTGAATATTATCATATAATAAATCATATTCTTGGAAAAAACCAGCTTCAACCATCTCTTATGAGGTTTGGAGCCAGCAGACTGGCAGACAAACTTTATGATGCAATAAAACAGAGCATTTAAGTATAACAATTGAGAAATCACCTACGTTTAAAATTAAACTTTTTATT
>JAUZOY010000253.1 GCA_030706235.1 Bacteroidota bacterium
AAAAAATGTACTTTTGTCAAAATAGTACTTAATAAGAAATAATAATGTAATAGTGTAAAATATATTTATAAAGCGTTGCTAAAGATATTTCTCTTGAAGTAAAACGACCATTTTAATGAGTAGGGGAAATAGCTTAGGGGTGCACCTGAATAAGGTGTGTTCCTTTTGCTTATTTCGGTTTACTCGAGGTATTTGGTCGTACCCACTTCAAATCGAAATAGAAGAAGCGAGAGGTTCACGCCTTTGTTTTTTATAAGATTCCATGAATAAATTATATAATTAAAAAAAAGAAAGCATCAGTATTAAGTAGAAATAATTTAGAATTATCTCTTCGAAAATGATTTTGTAGATATAATTTAATGAATAACAAATATCAAGTAATATCTCTTTGGATTCTGGAAATTTTTATTTTTCTAATTTCTTTCATTTCTATGTCTTATGGTCAAATTGATGCAGGAGCAAATAAATCAATATGTATTGGGGAATCTATAACAATTGGACCTTCTACAGATTGTGATTCATGTAAATATTCATGGTCATCAACATCTCAAACAATTAAAGACACAATAAGAAATCCAACTGTTAAGCCGACTGTAACGACAACATACAATTTGACCGTTACATATAATATATCAAAGAAGACAAATTCAGGGAGTGTTGTAGTGACTGTAAATGAATTACCAACAATATCAGCAGGGGCAGACCAAACAATTTGCAGTGGAATAACAGCAACTTTAACAGCAAGCGGAGGAACAACATATTCGTGGAGTACAGCCCAAACCAATCCGATAAAAGTAAATCCGACTACAACTACATCTTATAAAGTAACCGGAACGTTAAACGGATGTACCGGAACAGCACAGGTAGTGATAACAGTAAACCCATTACCTAAAGTATCAGCAGGGACAGACCAGACAATTTGCAGTGGAATAACAGCAACTTTAACAGCAAGCGGAGGAACAACATATTCGTGGAGTACAGCCCAAACCATCAATCCGATAAAAGTAAGTCCGACAACAACTACAACATATAAAGTAACAGGAACAACAAATGGATGTACCGGAGTAGCACAGGTAGTGATAACAGTAAATATTAAACCTGATGCAGCAATCACTGGTATCCCAAATTCTTTCAGACATTGTTTCGTTGGCTCTTTTGATTTAGAAATTAGAAATAGCTCAAAAACCATTACTAATAACTCAAATTATGAAGTTGAATGGGGCGATGGCACGCCAAAACTTATTACAGATAGTCTTCCAGCTAAAGGGACAATTCATACTTATAATAAAATGGGGTATTTTTATTTAAATCTAATTGTGACAAGCAATAAAGGTTGTCAAGATACATTTACCCAGAAAGTTTTTAATGGAACAAGTCCTGCTGTTGGAATTAATACTAACGGAAATACTTCTGGGTGCCTACCACTTTCAGATACTGTTCAACTAACGTATGGAGGTAATACAAATCCACCCGGCACAAGATATGAGATAAAAGTTTTTAATGGAGATAGGGTGCATTTTGATACTATCTATTTTCAACCAAAAAATCCAGATATACCTATGCAAATCTTTGTATATACATTTGATTCCTGCTCATGTTATAAGGAAAAAAAAGGAGATCCACCATCGGATAATTCTTTTTACTTTAGAATAACTGCGACAAATGAGTGTATGCCAAATTCCATAGGTACTATAGGGCCTATTCAAATTTCACAAAAGCCAATTGCTGATTTTTCAATAAACAATAATTATGGCTGTATTAATGATAAGTTTGTAATTGCATCTAAAATCACAGATGGTAAGTATATAAGAAATAATATTTGTGATACAAACTTCAAAAAGAGTTGGGAAATAATACCATCTAATTATACGATAGTTAAGGGAAGTTTAGGTAGTATTCCACCTAAATACGATGATAGTGATACATGGGGATCAGATTCATTAGAGATAAAATTTACCAAAACAGGAAAATATTCAATAAAACTATATGTTGAAAGTCCATGCGGTAATGATACCATCGTAAAAGTCAAAGAAATATGCATAGATTCAATACCAAAAGCTGATTTTAAAATAAGCAATACGGAAGGATGTTTACCTCATACTGTTGATTTGACTGATATGTCCGTAACAAATACTACTTGTGATACTGTATATTATAAATGGAGCATAATACCTTTTGATTGTAATAATGATTCCACTGCTTATGAATATTTATCAGGAACAAAAAGCTCATCACATAACCCGAAAATTAGATTTAATAAATCAGGCAATTATAAGATAGAATTGAAATTATCAACACATTGCGGAACAAGCACAAAAGCTGATACAGTTTCAATCAAATCAAAACCTTTATTGTCAATCAAAATGACAGATTCAATTTGTGAAGGATTTAGTGTTAGCCCTACTGTAAATAATATTGCATGCAATTCTCCCACGACAACTTACTCATGGAATTTTGCAGGAGGGAATCCAATTAGTTCGGTGCATCAGAATCCCGGGAATGTAAGTTATAAAATTGCAGGTAATTATATTGTATCAGTAAAAGCGAAAAATGAATGTGGCGTGACAGATACTATAAAGACATTAAAAGTAAAAAAGCTCAGAGTTGATTTGGGCGTAAGTATGGAAATATGCAAAGGAAGCCAGACTCAAATTTCGATGAAATACCTAAATAAAAATGAACAAAAAAACTATACATATAGTTGGTCCCCATCTTTGTCCCTATCATCAACAAATATCGCAGAGCCCACAGCATCCCCAACCCAAACAACGTCTTATAATGTAACAATAACAGATAAAGGGGGTGGATGTACAGGAACAGGAAGCATTGTCATTAAGGTAAACCCTTTGCCGATAGCAAACTGCGATAATGATAAAACAATTTGCCGAGGGGATACTATTGTTTTAAATGCAAGTGTAACTAACGGCACACCAACGTATTCATATTCATGGTCTCCATTAAATTTTTTAAATAAAAAGGATATACAAAGTCCTATATCAATACCTGCAATTTCAACTACATATATATGTAATGTGACTGATAAAAATGGATGTACGACAACTTGCGACATTGGAATTAATGTAAATTCATTACCGGTTTTAACTTTATCGAATACAGAAATATGCCCGGGGAATACGGATATTATGAATTTGGGAGTAAGTGGAAATGCACCTTATTATTATAAATGGACTCCTTCAACAGGTCTTAACGCTACAAATATTCAAAATCCAGTAGTATCAACTGCTACAACAACTACATACACAGTAAGTGTAACAGATAAAAACAATTGCTCAAATACTGCAAATGCAGAAGTAAAAGTAAAAATACCACCTATTGTTAATATTAATATAGATAAAGTAACAGGGTGTAATCCATTGAATATAATTTATAAATGCGCTGTAGTTCCATCAGGAGCCTATTCATATTCATGGAATTTCGGGAATGGCGAAACATCAACATTAATGAATCCTCCTAAACAAACATATACCAATACGAGCAATGTAAATAAACAATATATAACTACACTTAAAGTAAATGCAGGAATAAATTGTTTGATAACAAAAGATACAACCGTAACTGTATTTCCTCTGCCCATAGCAAGTTGCAGTGGCGGAAAGGCAATATGTAATGGAGACTCAGCCCAATTAAACATAAGTGCTACAGGTGGAAATCCGGGTTATAGTTATTTATGGACATCCCCTGCAAGTTTAAACAACCCCAATATATTTAATCCTGTATCAAAAGCAGTAATTTCAACTACATATACATGTAATGTAACTGATAAAAATGGATGTAGTGCATCTTGTTCAGAACAAATAAAAGTAAATAATTTACCTACTATAAAATTAGTTGACACAAAAATTTGCAAAGGAAATATTTATACTATGGATTTGAAAGTTACAGGAAGTTCTCCTTATACTTATTCATGGTCAACTCCATTGGGCTTGTCAAGTACTATAGTTCAAAATCCTATAGTCAATATAAGTACAACAACTACTTATGAGGTAACTGTTACCGATAATAATAATTGCAAAAGTATTGGCAAATCAATTGTTACAGTTAATGATCCTCCAAAATCGAATTTTAATGTTGATAATAATAAAGGATGCAGTCCTTTGATAATACATGTATCAAATTCATCTATTCCGGTAAATATTAATTCCAAATGGTATTTAGACAATGCAATTAATAGTTTGACAAAGGATTCTGCTATAACAATAAACAATGCGGATAAAATTAAAGATAAATCGAGTATAGTCAAGCTAATTGTTACTTCAAATACAACAGGTTGCGTAGATTCAATGTCTAAAGCTATCACTGTTTATCCTAAACCCAAAGCAGATTTTGACTCTATAAATAAAGGGCATTGTTCACCTACTGTGATAACAATGAAAAATA
>JAUZOY010000254.1 GCA_030706235.1 Bacteroidota bacterium
ATATTTCGCACAATGCCGGGTCTCTTTCGCTGCAATCTGAAAGTTTACCGGGTAGTCCTGAGCCACTGAGTACACTTTTTCTCTGAACCAATTCGCGTGCTTTACGGGCCGCATGACGGGCCGTTGCAGCAAGAATAACCTTATTTACAATATTTTTAGCGTCTTTAGGATGTTCTTCGAGGTAATTGTTGAGCATTTCACTTACTGCCTGATCTACACAACCCATAACTTCATTATTTCCAAGTTTCGTTTTAGTTTGTCCTTCAAACTGAGGTTCCTGAACTTTTACCGAAATAATAGCTGTAAGGCCTTCACGAAAGTCATCTCCGTTGATATCGAATTTTAATTTTGAAAGCATACCTGATTTATCAGCATAATTTTTCAGAGTTCTTGTAAGAGCTCTTCTGAAACCTGCCAGGTGAGTTCCACCTTCATGAGTGTTAATGTTATTAACGTAGGAGTGAATATTTTCAGTAAATGAGGTGTTATATTGCATTGCTACTTCTACAGGAACACCGCCTTTTTCTCCATCCATATAAATAGGTTCTTCAATAAGAGTTTCCCTGTTCTCATCAAGATAAAGAATGAATTCTTTTAACCCCAGTTCGGAAAAAAATTCATTTCTCAGATACTCACCTTTTTCATTTTGTTCTCTTAGATCAGTTAATGATAATCTTATTCCTTTATTCAAATAAGCAAGTTCTCTTATTCTTGAGAGTAGAATATCATAGTTGTATACTGTTGACATGAAAATTGAGTCATCCGGCAGAAATGTTATTTCTGTTCCTGTTTCATCACTTTCTCCTATTTCTTTGACACTATATAAAGGTTTTCCATACTTATATTCCTGTTGGAATATTTTGCCTTCACGTTTGATAGTAGCTTTAAGATATTTGGATAATCCGTTAACGCAGGAAACACCAACTCCGTGAAGACCTCCTGATACTTTATATGAGCCCTTATCAAATTTTCCTCCTGCATGTAATACAGTAAGGACAACTTCAAGAGCTGATTTATTTTCCTTTTCCATAATGCCGGTAGGAATACCTCTTCCGTCATCTATAACGGTTATAGAATTATCATTATTAATAAAAACCTGTATGTTTTTACAATAACCGCCAAGAGCTTCATCGATAGAATTATCTACAACTTCATATACCAAATGATGAAGTCCTCTTATACCAATATCACCTATATACATTGCAGGGCGTTTTCTCACTGCTTCAAGGCCTTCAAGTACCTGAATACTTTCGGCTGAATAATTTTCTGACAGAGAATTTTCAGTTATAATATCATCCATATAATTAATATGTTCAAAATTTCTTTTATAAATGTTTACAAAAATAATAAAAAATAACTAAACCTGATTATTCAACGGGTGTAGTTTTTTTGCTAAGTCTTTTTCGTTCAATTTCATCAAGTACAATTTTTCTCAAACGAATTGCTGAAGGGGTAATTTCGACGTATTCATCTTCCTGAATATATTCCAGCGATTCTTCAAGTGAAAATTTTATAGCAGGTGTTATCTGGACTTTAACGTCAGAACCTGAAGCACGCATATTGGTTAACTTTTTTGTTTTAGCCACATTGATAACTATATCACCGGGACGTATATGTTCTCCAATAATTTCTCCTGCATACATTTCATCTCCCGGGTCTATAAAAAATGCTCCTCTGTCCTGTAATTTATCTATGGCATATGAGGAAGATGTCCCTGTTTCCATACATATAAGAACGCCATTTTTTCTGGAAGGTATTTCACCTTTCCAAGGCTCAAAAGCTTTAAATGAATGTGCAATTATAGCTTCACCTTCGGTGGCTGTAAGTAAGTTGTTTCTTAAGCCAATGATTCCGCGTGAGGGTATATTAAATTCGAGATGAATAAAATCGGATTTCGGTTGCATAACTTCCATTTCACCACGACGTTGACTTACCAGCTCAATAACTTTACCTGAAAAAGCTTCAGGTACATCAACTGTCAGACATTCAATAGGCTCGCATTTTTCTCCGTCTATTTCTTTAATAATAACTTTGGGTTGTCCTACCTGGAGTTCATATCCTTCACGTCGCATTGTTTCAATAAGAATGGAAAGATGTAAAATTCCTCTTCCATAAACTATATATGAATCAGGTGAATTGGTTTCTTCAACTTTTAAAGCAAGGTTCTTTTCTGTTTCTTTAAAAAGTCTTTCTCTTAAATGTCTTGACGTTACATATTTTCCTTCTTTGCCATAAAATGGTGAGTTGTTAATAGTGAAAAACATACTTATCGTTGGTTCATCTACATTTATAGATTTCAAACCTTCGGGATTTTCAAAATCAGCAACAGTATCTCCTATATCAAAGTTATCTATTCCAAGAATGGCGCATATATCTCCTGCTCTTACTTCATTAACTTTTAATTTAACCAGCCCTTCAAAAACCATGAGGTCTTTAATTCTGGTTTTAATAATTGAGCCGTCTCTTTTTACAAGAGATACAGGGTTGTCTTTAATAATAGTTCCTCTTCTGACTCTTCCTATAGCGATTCTTCCTACATATGAAGAATAATCTATTGAAGTTATCAGCATCTGGGCTGTACCTTCAACATATTCTGCTGGTGGAATTTCCTCTATGATTGTATCAAGCAACTGAATTATTGATGTGGTAGGTTTTTCCCAACTATCGGAAAACCAACCTTCTTTTGAAGAACCATATAATGTTTTGAAATCCAGTTGATCTTCAGAAGCATTCAAATTAAACATTAATTCAAAAACATCTTCATGTACCAGATCAGGACGACAATTTGGTTTATCGACTTTATTAATTATAACTATTGGTTTTAAATTTAATTCAATAGCTTTCTGAAGTACAAAACGTGTCTGTGGCATAGGACCTTCAAAAGCATCTACAAGTAACAATACTCCATCAGCCATATTTAATACTCTTTCCACTTCTCCTCCAAAATCAGCATGGCCGGGAGTATCAATAATATTTATTTTTGTGTTTTTATAGTGAACAGAAACATTTTTTGATAATATAGTTATTCCTCTTTCGCGTTCAAGGTCATTATTGTCAAGAATTAATTCTCCTGTTTGTTGGTTTTCTCTGAATAAGTTACATTGATGAAGAATTTTATCAACTAAAGTAGTTTTCCCATGATCTACATGAGCAATAATAGCAATATTTCGTATATCTTGCATTATAAATAAAAATTATAAAAATTATAAAAAAAAGTAATATAAAAAAGTAGAGAAATTGTAAAATACGATTGGATTATTATTGTATATAAACACTTTGATCAACAGTCTCTCCCCGCCTTAATCTTATTGAAGCACTTCCGGATTTGTTGTTACTTGTTGCCAGAATATCTAATATAGCTTCATTATCAAAAATATGAGATACTTTACCATTTCCATCAGTTGTAAATACCATATTGATATCACTATTAATATGGTAAAGTTTAACTGTAGCTCCTGCGACAGTTTTATTTGTACTTGCGTCGTAGACAGTAATATTTCCGATTGTTTCTTTTTCTTTATAACAAGAATAATTTAATGTAGAAATAAAAACAAAAATTAATACTACAGGAATTCTGATAAAAATATTTTTCATATATTTGTCTCGATTTTTAAAAATCAATCAATAACAGATTTTTATATAATAACTAATCCGGTTACGGAAACAAAATTAGTAAAATTTTATTTAACAAAAATATAAATTTTTTTTATGAAGAAGTTAGTATCGATAATTTTAGTTCTCGCATTATGCAGTGTAACAAACCTGAAAGCACAAAAAAAAGCAATAAATAAAGCTATAGCTCAACCACAAAGAATTGTATTAATATCTACAGAATATGGTGATATTAAAATAAAATTGTATAACGAAACGCCTTTACATAGAGATAATTTTATCAAACTCGCAAAAGCTGGTAACTTTGATCAATCGATTTTTCATAGGGTCATTAAAGGTTTTATGATTCAGGGAGGAGGACTTGAAAATGGGACAAAAGACATAGGCAATCCAATTCCTGCTGAAATTAGACCTCAGTTTTTTCATAAAAAAGGTGCCTTAGCCGCTGCAAGAACAGGAGATGAAGTTAATCCAAAGAGAAATTCTTCAGGTTCACAGTTTTATATTGTTCAGGGAAAACCTTTTACCGAACAACAATTATCCCAAATGGAGCAAAGTATGCATAAAAAATTTACTGATGAACAGAAAAAAGTATATACTACTTTAGGTGGAGCTCCTCATCTTGATGGTGCATATACCATTTTCGGAGAAGTTATTCAGGGACTGGATGTGATTGATAAAATTGCAAGTGTACCGGTAAAAGGAGGCTCAATGCCTGTTAAAGAAATTAAGATGAAAGTAAAAGTTTTAAAATAATTAAAGA